>JBCCUP010000061.1 GCA_039196715.1 Pseudomonadota bacterium | reverse complement strand
GGCGATTGCCGAGCACCTTGCCTCCCGCGCGCGGGAGATCGGCACCATCGTGTCACGACTGCACGCCCGCCGCCCGGCCGTGCTCGCGCACCAGGCCGAGCGCTGGCGGTCCCGCCTGGACGAGCTCGGCACCGACGCCGAGCCGGGCCGGATCGAGCAGGAACTGGTCATCGCCGCGCAAAAACTCGACATCGACGAGGAGCTCGATCGGCTGGCGACGCATGTCAAGGAGGTCGAGCGCGTGCTCGCCAAAGCCGCCCCCGCCGGACGCCGTCTGGACTTCCTGATGCAGGAATTCAATCGCGAGGCCAACACTGTCGCGAGCAAATCGGCCGACAGCGAAACCACCGCACTCGCCGTCGACCTCAAGGTACTGATAGAACAGATGCGCGAACAGGTGCAGAACGTCGAGTGACGCGTGCTGCCGCGCCGCTCAGGCGACGGCCGACCTCTGGCCGGCGCCGCGCTGCTCGGCGACCGACGACGGCTTGACCGGGAATGTCATCACCGCGCGCAGGCCCGGGTCGTTGTCGAGCAGCGCGACATCGCCGCGGTGCATACGCACGATCGCCCGGACCACGCTGAGGCCGAGGCCGTTGCCCGGTGTGTTCCGCTCGTACTCGAGGCGATAGAAGCGCTGAAACACGCGCTCGCGCGACGCGAACGGGATGCCTGAGCCACGGTCCTCGACAAAGATCTCGACCGACGACGGGTGGGCCGCTGCGTCGAGGCCAAGCGTCACCGAGCCGCCGGCGGCACCGTATTTCAGGGCGTTGTCGAGCAGGTTGCTGACCGCCTGAGCGAGCAGATGGCGGTCGCCGTTCAACTGCGCGTCGCCGTTGCAGGCCAGCCGCATCTGCAGACCGCGGTCCTCGGCCAGGGGCAGGTAGAGTTCGTACAGTTCGGTGAGCAGGCCGCTGATCGACACATCGCCGAAGCGCGCCTGCTGCAGACCGGCCTCCATCCGCGCGATGCTCAGCAGCGAATTGAAGGTTTCGATCAGACCGTCGGCGTCCTGCACACCCCGGTGGAGCGTCTCGGCCACCGCCTGGCGATCCATGTTGTCGACTGAGACGAGGTCGAGGCGGTTCCGCAGGCGGGTCAGCGGGCTGCGCAGGTCGTGCGCGATGTTGCTGGTGACATCGCGCATGCCACTCATGAGTTCCTCGATGCGGTTCAGCATCACGTTGATGCGCGAGGCGAGCTGGTCGAACTCGTTGCCGTCGTCGGTCACACGCAAACGGCGCGAGAGGTCGCCCTCGATGATGTCTCCGGCCGCCCGGCTGATGCCGTCGACACGGCGGATCACAGACGAGCTCGCCCAGACGCCCGCGGCCAGGGCCACGAGCAGGCAGAGCCCGAGCGAAGCCATCACCAGCGAACTGAAATAGCTCGACAGCGAGAGCTCGTCGGTAATCTCGTGGGCGATGTAGAGCGTCAGGCCGTCATCGAGGTCGGTGATCGCCACGCGCACCGGCAGGTCCTGAGCCATGCCCGGCGGCACACTGTCGACCAGCGACGAGAGCGCCATGGTGACGTAGGTCTGTTGGTCGGGCGAGTCGGCACCCGGCATGCCAGCGCGGCGATCAGCCTGGTTGGCGAGGTAGTAGAACCGGCCAAACTCGTCGATCTGGTTGCGCTGCTGAATTGCGTTCATGAGCTGCGGCAGCGAGCCGGACTGGTAGAAGCTGATCAGCAGGTCGGACTCGAGCCGGAGCCGCGAGTCGACCAGCGACTCGATGCGGTCGCCGAGCGCGCGCTGGGTGCCGTACATCGCGATCGCGACCAACAGGGTGAACAGGCACAACAACACCAGCGCGAGCCGAAACGTCGTGGTTTTCAGTAACCGCGCGGCCCTCGACAGGATTTTGTTGCGTGCGACCAACGACACCGTACCGGCCCAACCTTCTCGGTGGAGAGTCTGTGGCAATCAATTCTGGCACGAACAAACGAAAACCGAGCCTTCGATGCCGACGAAGGCAAAACACGTTCGCTCGTCACCCCGTGCGAAACAAGCCAGAGTCACGCCAGCCCGGGCGGTTCGCTACTCGACTTCAGCCGCGTTCGCCGGGTCCACCAGGCGGTAGCCCGCCCCGCGCACGGTCTGCAGCATGGCAAAGTCGAATTCCTTGTCGATCTTGCTGCGCAGGCGGCTGATCTGCACGTCGATCACGTTGGTCTGGGGGTCGAAGTGGTAGTCCCAGACGTTCTCGAGCAGCATCGTGCGTGTCACCACCTGCCCGGCGTGTCGCATCAGGTACTCGAGCAGCCTGAATTCCCGCGGCTGCAGGTTGATGGTGGACTCGCCGCGCCACACCTTGTGCTTGAGCAGGTCCAGTTTCAGGTCGCCGACCTGCAACTGCATCGCGGTGTGTTCGGGGTTCGCGCGGCGCACCAGTGCTTGCAGGCGCGCGTCCAGTTCGTTGATGGCGTAGGGCTTGGTCAGGTAGTCGTCGCCGCCGGCGCGGAGGCCGGCCACCCGGTCGTCCACGGCGTCGAGCGCGCTGAGAATCAGCACCGGCGTGTTCACGCCCTGGCGGCGCAGCTCTTCGATCACGGACAGGCCGTCACGGCGCGGCAGCATGCGGTCGACAACGAGCACGTCGTACGCGTTGCCCAGCCCCATGTCGAGGCCCTCCTGGCCGTCCTTGGCGTGGTCGACAGAGTAGCCGCCCTCGCCGAGACCCTTGACCAGGAACCCCGCCGCCTCAAGATCGTCTTCGACTACAAGTATTCTCATAACGCTCATCGTAGAGAGGGTGAATGGACAACGTGATGACTAAACAGTAAGGCGAACTTTCATTCACCACCGTCGGTCAGACCCCACCGAATCAATAACCCCACCAGGCAGGTCTGGACCATGACACACCCAAACCCAGCTATTTGTACTGCTGCATACAACCGCGACGTTCGTCGAACGCCCGTGTTTGCACTCGTGTTGTTCGTCGTGACGATGTTAGCAGTTTCAGCCTTGGTTTCCCCAGCGCACGCGCGCGCCGCCGTGCCCGACTACGTCACCCTGGTCGAGGAACAACAGCGTTCGGTCGTGAAGGTCACAGCGCAGAAAAACCGCCAGAACACGTCAACCACGCCCCCGAGTCAGGAAGACCAGCGTCGGCGGTTTTTTGGTCCGCGAGGCGACGGACAGCCGGCGCGGGGCCTCGGCTCCGGCGTCGTGATTTCAGCAGACGGCTACATCGTGACCAACCACCATGTGATCGACGGTGCCGACTCGATCTCGGTGTCGTTTTACAACCGCGACGAGCACACCGCGACCTTGGTTGGCTCGGACCCTCGCACCGACATCGCACTGCTCAAGGTTGACACCGACGCGCTCACACCAGCAACGCTTGGCAACTCGGCCGACCTCAAGGTGGGTCAATGGGTGATCGCGATCGGCGCACCCTTCGGCTTCGACTTCACCGCCACCCAAGGCATTATCTCGGCACTCTCGCGCAGTCTGCCGAGCCGTGACGACAGCAACTACGTGCCGTTCATCCAGACGGACGTCGCAGTCAATCCGGGTAATTCCGGCGGTCCGCTGTTCAACACCGACGGCGACGTAATCGGAATCAATTCGCAAATCTACACCCGCTCGGGCGGCTTCATGGGCCTGTCGTTTGCCATCCCGGCAAACGTCGTCGAACAGGTCACGACCCAGCTCAAGGAGCATGGACGGGTGCGCCGTGGCTGGCTCGGCGTGTCGATCCAGGAAGTCGACCAGGCCCTGGCCGAGAGTTTCGGTCTGGACACGCCGCGCGGCTCTCTGATCGCGGACGTTGTGCCGGATGGTCCGGCGGCCAACGCCGGCCTGCAGGCGGGCGACATCATCCTGTCGTTCAACAGCAAGGCGCTGCGCCGCTCCTCCGAACTGCCAGCCCTGGTCGGCACCGTGACGCCGAGTGAGTCGGTTCCGGTCGTGGTGCTGCGCGCCGGTGAAGAGGTCGACATCGATGTCACCATCGGCGAGCTCGACGAAGGCGGCGCGTTGGTCAAGGCCTCGAGCCGCACCAGCAACCCGCTCGGTGCCACCGCCCGTAGCCTCAGTGAAAACGAGCGCAGCGAACGCGGCCTCGACCACGGTCTGCTGATCGAGTCGATCGCCCCGGAAGGCCTGGCAGCAGGGGCAGGCCTGCAACCCGGCGACGTGCTGCTCGAGCTCGACGGCCGACCGATGACGGCACCGTCGGACATCGACTCGGCGCTCAATGCACTCGATGGCCGCGAGCGTGTCGCGGCGCGAATCGACCGCGACGGCAACAGCCGTTTCATCCCGATCCGGGTACCGTCCTGAGGTCCCGGTGCCCCGCGGCGGCGAGTCGCGCCGCCCGTGGCACAGCCTGTATCGTGGCCGGTGCGCGGCTGACGCGCGAATCGACACCCCACCGGATCCCACAACATGACAGCGTCCTCTGCCAACTGGTTGCGTTTTTCACCGTCGGCTGCGCAGAACGCCCAGGCGATTTTCGAGGCGATGCTGCCACGCCTCGACCACGGCAGCACCGTGTTCGAGATCGGTAGCGGCACCGGGCAACACGCCGTACACGCGAGCCACGCACGTCCGGACCTTCACTGGCAACCGAGCGAGCACCCGGCTGTGCTACCCGCCTTGCAGGCGAATCTCGCCCAACACGGCACGGCCTCAATCGCCGCCCCCATCGCCTGCGACGTCGAGGCCCCGCCGGCGATCGCGACGGCGCATGACACGGTGTACACCGCCAACACCTTGCACATCCTGTCTCAATCGCAGGTGGCTGCGCTCTTCACCCTGGCGGCGCGCCTGCTGACGCCAACCGGCGCGCTCTACACCTACGGGCCGTTCCACTTTCCGGATCGTACGCCAGTGCAGAGCAACCTCCACTTCGACGCGCAGCTGCGGGCAGCCGACCCGAGCCAGGGTGTGCGCTCACTCGACTGGCTGACAGCAACCGCCGAATCGGCTCAACTCGGCCTGCACAGCACAATTGAAATGCCGAGCAACAACCATATTTTGGTGTGGCAGAGGATGCCCTGGGTATCAACGGAGGTGTGGCGCCTGTGACTCACGGCCGACTGCTGTTCGCTCTGCTCGCACTGCTGACGCAGGCGGTGTGGGCGACGCTGCCCGCGGCCGTTGACGGCGAGCCCTTGCCGAGCCTGGCGCCCATGCTCGAGGCGACCACCCCGTCGGTGGTCAACATCGCAACCCGCGGCTCGGTCACGGTCCAGAACCCGCTGATGCGCGACCCTTTCTTCCGGCGTTTCTTCAACCTGCCGGCGCATCGCGAACGGCGCACCCAGAGCCTCGGTTCCGGTGTCATTGTCGACGCCGAGCGCGGCCACATCGTCACCAACCACCACGTGATCGAACACGCGCAGCAGATTCGCGTGACCCTGCACGACGGCCGCGAGGTCGCCGCACAACGGGTCGGCTCGGACCCGTCGAGCGACCTCGCGGTAATTGAGATCGCACCGGACAAGCTCGTCGCGGCGCGCTGGTTCGACAGCGACGCGCTGCGTGTCGGCGACTTCGTGGTCGCCATCGGCAACCCCTTCGGCCTCGGCCAGACCGTCACCTCGGGCATCGTCAGCGCACTCGGGCGCAGCGGCCTCGGCATCGAAGAACTCGAAGACTTCATTCAAACCGACGCGTCGATCAATCCGGGCAACTCGGGCGGCGCACTGGTGAACCTCAGGGGTGAGCTTGTCGGCATCAACACCGCCATCATCGACCCCTCCGGCGGGCGTGGCGGCAACGTCGGCATCGGCTTCGCGATCCCGTCGAACCAGGCACGCCGCATCCTGCAGGACCTCATCGACCACGGTGCCGTGCAGCGCGGCGGGATCGGTGTCAGCGTGCAGGACCTCAGGCCAAACCTCGCCGATGCCCTCAACGTCTCGGCGCGCCGCGGCGCAGTGCTGGCGCGGGTGCGACGCGGTTCACCGGCAGAGGCTGCGGGCCTGAAACCCGGTGACGTGATCATCGAAGCAGCGGGCCGACGCATTCGTGACGCCGACCAACTGATTTCAGTGATCGGTCTCGGCACCGTGGGCGACGAGCTGCCGCTCACGGTGCTGCGCGGGCCGGTCCGCATCGAGACGCGCGTGCAGATCCGCTGAGGCCCTCAGTAGCCGGGTGTGTTGCGCTCCACCCAACGCGACGCGCCGGAGGCGAGCGTCTCTTTCTTCCAGAACGGTGCCCGCGACTTCAGCTCTTCCATCAGGAAGCGGCAGGCTTCGAACGCCGCCTTGCGGTGCGACGACCAACAGGCGCAAAGCACGATGGGGTCGCCGACGCGGATGTCGCCGACCCGGTGCGCGATCAGCGTCGCCAACAGGGGCCAGCGCGCCGCGGCATCAGCTTCGATCGCCTCGAGTTCGCGCTCGGTCATGCCGGGGTAGTGCTCGAGCAGCATGCTCACCACCGCATCGCCTTCGTTGTGGTCGCGCATCGTGCCGACAAAGCTCGCACAGGCCCCAGCCGCACCGTGTGCAAGCTTCGTCGACTCGTAATCCGCAAGCATCGACCAGGGGGAAAACGGCGCATCGTGCAAGCTGACCGCCATCTCAGCCGCCTGTCACTGGCGGGAAAAAGCCAACTTCGTCCCCATCCTTGACCGGCGCCTCAAGGCCCGTCGTGGTGTGGTTCACAGCGGCCAGGACCTCGCTCGGCGGCTGGGCGCCGCGGCTCGCGGCAGCCCACACATCGCCCACCGTCGCGAGGTTTTCGTCGGCCAGTTCGAGCTCGGCGTGGCCGATCTGCTCGCGCAGACTGGCAAAAAATCGGACTTTGATAGTCATGGCAGTTTCCGGCACCCGGACCGCGGAGGGTACTATCATGGCGCGCGACAGAAAACCGGGCGGAACAACGATGGCCGATCTCACACACTTCGACGCCGAGGGCCAGGCGCACATGGTCGACGTGGGTGGCAAGGCGAGCACACACCGCGTGGCGGTCGCGCGAGGCCGCATCGCGATGTTGGCCGACACACTCGCACTGATCCGCTCAGGCAGCCACAAAAAGGGCGATGTGCTCGGCATCGCGCGCATCGCAGGCATCATGGGCGCGAAGAAAACCGCCGACGTCATCCCGCTGTGTCACCCGATCGGCCTGACCCGTGTCGCGGTTGACTTCGAGGTCGACAGCGAAGCCAGTGCGGTGTGGTGCGAGGTTCGAACCGAGTGCACGGGCCAGACCGGTGTCGAGATGGAGGCGCTGACGGGCGTGCAGATCGCGCTGCTGACCGTCTATGACATGTGCAAGGCCGTGGACCGCGGCATGCGCATCACCGATGTGCACCTGGTCGAGAAACAGGGCGGCAAGTCGGGCCACTACCGCGCTGCGGCGGACTGAGCAGGCGCTCAGCTCGGGTCTGCGCTCCAGCGCAACCCCGCCTCGGCACCGAGGGTGCCGAAGACCACCGCACGCTGGCCGTAGCGCCCCGCGTAGCCGAGCGCATCGGCCTCACTGACACCGAGCACCAGAAAACCCGGCTCGGCCGGCCAGTCGCCGTCGCGCGACTGCGCGGACGCACTCACGGTCGGGTGACCGTCGCCCTGCAACTCCATGAACAAGGCCACGTTCGCCTTCGCGTTCGCGCGCCGATCGCGTTGCTCCGCGCCGGGATTCCAAGCCGTAATGAAGCACCACGACTGCAAACCGTAGTCCCGCACCCACTCATCGAGCAGCGGGTGCCGCGCGCCCACCCGGATCGCCAACATCTGCTCGTCCGGCAGTTGAACACGGTAGACCGTGCGGGCAAAGGCGGCTTCGAGCGGGTTGGTCATGGCAGGCACCGGCGGCGTTGTCAGGTGGTCAAAGCGTGGCACCTGTGCACGCACTTGGCCAGCGCCCGGCGCACCCGCGTGTCGATACGGCGTGTGCAGACCGGCGGGTCCGACACCGCCCGCCGCCAGGCGATCCATCGGTTACACTCGCTGCCCTCTGACCCACAACGCACAGAACACGCGCATGAAAGCGATCAAATGGCTCCTGATTGGCACCGTCGGCCTGGTCCTGTTGGTGTTCACCGTCGTCGCCGTCGTGCTCGCGGTCACCGACCTGAACCGCTTCAAACCCGAAATCGAGGCCGCCGCGTCGGACGCACTCGGCCGCCAGTTGACCATCGAGGGCGAGCTCAACCACTCGCTGTTCCCGTGGCTCGGCGTCTCATTCGGGCGGATGCAGCTCGCCAACGCCGACGGCTTCGGCGACACACCCTTTGCTGAGATTGCCTCGGCCGAAGCGAGCATCGAAATCTTGCCGCTGCTGCGCAAACAGATCACCGTCGGCAACATCAACCTGACCGGCGTGCGCGTCGACGCGCAGATTGCAGCCGACGGCAGCTCGAACATCCCGGTTTTTGCCGGCTCAGACGCCGCATCAGAGCCCGAGTCGACCGAGCCCTCGAGCCCCTCGGGCCTGCCGACCATCGTCATCGACGGCGTGAGCCTGGTCGACGCCGACATCCGTTACCGCGATGCCACGGCGGACCTCGACGCGCATGCGAGGGCGGTGAACCTCACGATCGGCAACGTGCGCGACGGACAGACTTCCCCGATCACAGGTGGCCTCAAGCTCAGTCTGCAGCCGGCTGACATCGAGGCTGAACTGGCACTCAGCGCTCGGCTGACACCCACTTTCAGTGCCCTGCAGTTCGTGCTCGACGAGCTTGCGCTGGAGCTCACGGCCGAAGGGGCTGCGGTCCCGGGCGGACAGCGCAACCTGACCCTGACCGGCAATGCCACAGCCGACCTCACCGCAGGCACCGCCTCGCTGAGCGGCTTCGACATCGCCAGTGGCGACGCGAGCGCGCGGCTCGATGTGGGCGTGACCGGACTCAACGACACGCCCGCGGTGACCGGCAACCTCACTGTGCCAAGCCTGGACCTCGGCGCACTGCTCGACAGCCTCGAACTGAGCGCGGGTCCCATGCAACGCGAGGACGCACTCAGCGCCTTCGCGCTCGACGCCACGCTCAGCTACAGCGGCAACACCGCTGCGCTCGACGCGCTGACCATCAGGCTGGACGACACCACGCTGACCGGGGCCGCCACGCTCGGCGAACTCGACGCCGCATTGCCCGCCATCGACTTCGAGCTCGCCGTCGACCGGATCAACATGGACCACTACTCGCCACCGCTCGCGGACGGCGAGGCGGGCGACGGCGCCGTAGCAGGCGACACCGAGACGGCGGCCACTGGCGACACCCCGATTCCGTTGCCGATCGAGCTGATGCGGGCGCTGAAACTCAACGGCACGGCCGAAGTCGCAAGCCTGACGGCGGGCAACCTGACCATGCAGGACATCACCGTGGAGCTCGACGCCGCCGACGGCGAAATTGCCGTGAGCTCGCTCAGCGGGGCGCTCTACGACGGTGGTATCGACGCACGCCTGGGCGTCGATGTCCGCGGTGAGACGCCGCAATTCAGCGCCGCCGCTGCCTTGTCCGGCGTGCAGGCACAACCGCTCCTGAACGACTTCGCGGAGTTCGACAAACTGCTCGGCAGCGGCTTGATCAACCTAGACATCGCCACCGCCGGCAACACGGTTGGCGAACTCAGCGCCGCGCTCGGTGGCACTGCGAGCTTCAGCTTCGTCGACGGCGCGATAGACGGCATCAACATCGCCGCGCAATTGCGCCGGGTGCTCGCGAGCTTCGGCCGCAGCGATGCCAGCGATTCGGACGAACCCCTGCGCACCGACTTCGCAAAATTCTCCGCCAGCGCAGACATCGTCCAGGGCGTGATCGACAACGTCGACCTCGACCTGCGCTCCCCGCTGCTGCGCCTGGCCGGTCAGGGCACCGTCAGCCTGCCCGGCGAAACCGTCGACTACCTGCTCAAACCCGCGCTGGTGTCCTCGCTCGAGGGTCAGGGTGGCGCAACCAGCGGCGAACTCAGCGGACTGAAATTCGATCTGCCGATCGTCGGCACCTTCAGCGAGCTCGCCAGCGACTTCACCGGCGTGCTTCGCCGTAGCCTGAGTGAGGGCGCGACAGCAGCCGCCAAGGCCCAGCTCGACGCGGCCAAGGCCGAGCTCGAGGCCAAGGCAAAAGCCGAGCTCGATGCGCGCAAGGCCCAACTGCAGGCCGAGGCGGACGCGCGCGAGGCCGAAGCCAGGGCCGAACTCGACAAAAAGGCGCAAGAGAAAGTCGACGAGGTCAAGGACAAACTCGCTGACAAACTGAAGAAACTCTTTTGATGCCCGAGCGAGCCGCCTTCAGCCTGTCGTCAGCCGTTGTCGACTGGTGGCACGAACACGGCCGCAAGGACCTGCCCTGGCAACAGAACCCGACGCCCTACCGGGTGTGGGTGTCGGAGATCATGTTGCAGCAAACGCAAGTGCGGACCGTGCTTGGCTACTTCGATGCATTCATGCGCGAGTTTCCGAGCCTCGACGCCCTCGCCAACGCCAGCGAAGACGCGGTGCTGCGCCGCTGGACCGGGCTCGGCTACTACGCCCGCGCGCGCAACCTGCACAAGGCCGCGCGTCAGGCCCGCGAACGCTTCGGCGGCACACTGCCGGCTGACCTCGCCCAACTGGAAAGTCTGCCGGGCATCGGGCGATCCACCGCCGGTGCGATCCTGAGCCTGGCGCACCAGCAACGCGCAGCGATCCTGGACGGCAACGTCAAGCGCGTGCTGGCCCGGTTTCACGCGGTCGACGGCTGGCCGGGTGACAAGGCAACGCTTGACACCCTCTGGGCCCACGCCGAGGCGCACACGCCGACGGCACACCACCGCATCTACAGCCAGGCAATGATGGACCTCGGTGCCACGCTCTGCACGCGCAGCAAGCCGCATTGTCTGCTCTGCCCTGTGCAGTCGCAGTGCGCCGGTCAGGCCGCGCCCGAGCGCTACCCCGGCAAGAAATCGCGCAAGCCCCTGCCGGTGCGGACGACGACGCTGTTGATCGCAGTCGACGAGGAAGGTCAGGTACTGTTGCAGAAACGGCCCTCCAAAGGGGTCTGGGGCGGGCTCTGGAGCTTCCCGGAGTTCGACGACCACAGCACGCTCTGCAGCTGGCTCGCGCGCAACTACTACCCGCCCACGCGCGACCTCGAAACCCTGCCGCGATTTCGCCACACCTTCAGCCACTTTCACCTCGACATCGTGCCGGTGCGCGCCGACGTTTCGCGCGCCCACAGCCACGCCGGCCAGGTCATGGACGAGGACCAGTACGTCTGGTACAAGCAGGACAGGACAGGACAGGCGTCCGCCCCCGGCGGCTTTGCCGCACCCGTGGCGCGCCTGCTCGATCAGATACAGGAGGAACTCACCCCATGAGCCGCACGGTTCACTGCATCAAGTTGGGCCGCGAGGCCGAGGGGCTGGCCAAGCCGCCCTACCCCGGCGAGCTCGGTCAGCGCATCTTCGACGGCGTCTCGAAGGAGGCGTGGCAACTCTGGTTGCGTCACCAGACAATGCTCATCAACGAATACCGGCTGACCCCGGTCGACCCCAAGGCACGCCAGTTCCTCGAAGAGGAGATGAACAAGTACTTCTTCGGCGACGGCTCCGCGACCCCCGATCAGTACGTTCCGCTCGGCGACTGACGCGCTGGCCACACTTGACGCCGGGGCCATTTCCGGCTTTAATTCGCCGCTTCGCCAGCTCGTGGCGAAGGGCGCCCAGGTAGCTCAGTCGGTAGAGCAGGGGACTGAAAATCCCCGTGTCGGCAGTTCGATTCTGTCCCTGGGCACCATTCCCCCCCCTGCCCCTGTTGCCCTCCCGGTCAGCGCTGTCTCGATGACAGCCCGCTGCCGTATCGCTGTGCCACAGCGGCCATCTGTCAACCCGGTGTCAGCCAGACATGGCAGCATGTGCTTTGATCCAGAGCACACCCGAGCCCCGAACGCGCCACCCCGGACGTCGCCGACATGCTGCTGACCAACGTCGCCCTCGTACTGCCCGATCGCACCGTCGCCCGGGGCACACTGCACGTGGCAGGCGGCGTCATCGCCGACATCGAGGAGGCCGACGGCCCGCCCTCGCCAGTCACGGTGATGCCGGGCTTTGTCGACCTGCATGGCGACATGATCGAGGTCGAGGTCGAGCCCCGTCCCGGCGTGGATTTCCCGATGCCGGTGGCGCTGTCAGCGCTCGACACTCGCCTCGCGGCCGCGGGCGTGACCACCGCGTTCGCCGCGGTGTCCTACTCACGCGGCGCGACCCAAGGCCGCCCGCGCTCGCTGACCCACACCGACACGCTCATCCGGGCAATGCACGCAGCCCGCGACACCGCCCGGGTCGATCACCGCATCCACGCGCGCTTCGACATCACCAACACCGAGGCCATCGCCTCGCTCGAAGGCCTGCTCGCCGACGGCCTGATTGACCTCGTCTCGGTGATGGACCACACACCGGGCCAGGGGCAATACCGCGACATCGAACGCCACATCGCCCTGCGCGCCGCAGGCCGGGGCATCCCACTCGCGGAGGCGCGCGCCACGGTGCAGGCGGACATCGACGCCGCGACGCCGGAAGCCGACGTGCTCGACAACCTCCGGACGGTCTCGGCTCTGTGCAGGCAGCACAGCATCCCACTGGCCAGCCACGACGACGACACGGTGGAGAAAGCGGCCTTCGTCGCCCAGCTCGGCGCCGTGATCAGCGAATTTCCCGTGACGCGCGAGGCCGCGGAAGCCGCGGTTGCGGAGGGTCTGATGACGGCCATGGGCGCACCCAACGCGATGCGTGGCGAGAGCTACAGCGGCAACCTCTCGGCCCGAGACACGCACGACGCAGGCATGCTGCACATTCTGGCCTCTGACTATCACCCACACGCGATACTGCCGGCCATTCGGGCATTGGCCTCAGCCGACCCCGGGGGCGTCGCCGCTGCGGTGCAGCTCGCCACCGCGAACCCGGCCCGCGCCGTCGGCCTCGGTGACCGCGGCCGCATCGCGGTCGGTGCACGCGCCGACCTGGTGCTTGTCGACTCTCGGGATCGCGTGGTCATGACCCTGCGCGGCGGGGAGGTGATCTACACCGACGGCAGCATCGACCCACGCCAAACCGACTCGTCTCACCAGCGGTAGCCAGCGAAGCGGGGTCGGCGCACCCGCGCACCACTCAAGCCGCCGCACCTGGGGCCCGATACCCATCTGGAAAGCCTCCCCCGGACCCGTCATGCGCCTTTCCCACGTCGGACTCGTCATCGGCATCCTCGCATTGACCGCCGCGGTGATGTCGCCTTGGGCCATTACAGCGATATCGCCGCCGTCACCGACCCTCGAGGAATCGGTGGCCGATTTCGCAGCCAAACTCACGGAGGCAGCCAAGGCCAAGGTCACCGGTGAAACCTACGTGCCGGCTCCGACACCCGAGCCGTCGCCGATAGTCGGCTTGTACATGCCCGCCGTCATCGCGCTGGGGATGGTGGCGTTCGCCCTCGGGGTGGTCGCGATGCTGCGGGAGTCCGACCGGTTTCCGGGCGCCCTGGCGGCCGGCATCGGCGTCACGGCCGTGGTCGCGCAATGGTCGATTTTCATTGCGCTGGTGGTCATCGGCTTGCTGTTACTGATGAAGGTGCTGGACAAGGTCGACGTCATCACGGGCCTGTTCGACTGACACTGCGGTATCGCCTAGTCAGCCGCGTCGCGCATCTCGCGTTGGCGCATCGGCATGGTGTCGATCAACGCGAACAACGCCGCCTCGTCGAGGCTCGCCGAGCGCGCCTTGATCCCACCGTCCTTGCCGACGAGCACGGTCTCCCCGCTCTGCAAGCGCAGTTGCGCGCGCACCGCGTCGGCAAAGCCAACCTCGAGGGCACCGGTGAAATTGCTGCGCACGGTGCGCCCGTCGAGCACGAACCAAAACACATCCCGGTCGACCACCTCGGTGTAGGCCGCGCGCAGTCGGAGCACGGCGCGCTCGGCGTCGCCAGCCGCGTCGACCACGATCAGCCGGTTCGACCAGCCAAAGGCCGTGAGGTCGGTCACCGGCGACCCGACCGTCCTGCCCGCGCCGCAGGCAACGGCCGCAACCGCAGCCCAACGCAGTGCCCCGCGCCGCGTCACCAACGCCCGGGCGGGCCCCGTCACGGGATCTCGACCTCGACAAAGGAAAACGGGTAGTCGTTGCCGTTGATCACGTTGTGGTGCACCCCGGCCCGGCGGAAATACGACTGACCGGCCTTGAGCTCGACGCGGGTCTCGCCCGTGTCGTCCTCGATGACCAGCGCGCCGTCGCGCCCGGGCACCACCACATAGTCGTGGCCGTGCGTGTGCCAGCCAGTCTCCGCGCCGACGCCGAACTGCCACTCGGTGACGATCACCCGGTCGTTCTCGACCTGCTTTACACCCACAGCCGCCTCACGTGCCATACACCACCTCCGCCGACCAGCATACGCCAGCGCTCGTGTGCGTCAATCGGCAACAGTGGCACCGCGAGTCGAAACGCCTGAACAGCCCCGGTGTACCGGCACGCAGCCGACTGCCCCTCGACGGGGCGCTGGCACCCTCGCCGCAGGGTGCGGGCACAGTCATCGCTTGCGATACCGAGAGGCACGGCCGCTACTGCCGCACACTGCGGTGCGCGCGGACAACAACCCCGACCACGGAACACGGACTTGAGACTCGGCCCGCTTCTGCTGACCACGCTGACCCTGACCGGCACGGCACTCGCCCAGGGCTTGTCGTTTGATGCGCTGCTCGCCCGGGAGGTCGCGGACAGGCCGGGCACCGCCGGGCCGGGCACCGCCGGGCCGGGCACCGCCGCGGCAGTCACCTCGCCTGACGGCGTCACGCCACCGCCCCATCACACCGCGTGGCACTACCACGGCGCTGGCGCACCGGCGACGTGGCACACGCTGGACCCGGCCTTCGCAGCGTGTGCGGGCGCCAACCAGTCCCCGGTCGACATCCGCGGTGCCGTGGACGCCGAGCTGCCGCCAATCGCCTTTCACTACACGCGGCAGGCCCAAGAGGTGACCAACGACGGGCGCACCGTGCAGTTCAACTACCCCGAACCACACCACATGCGACTCGACGGCAAGCGCTACGAGCTCCACCACATTGCGCTGCACGCGCCGAGCGAGAACCGCATCGACGGCGAAGCCTTTGCACTCGAGTTGCAATTGACCCACCGCACGCGTGACGGCGACACCGCCATCGTCTCGGTGCTCGGCGCGCTCGGAGGCGACAACCCGGACTTCGACGACATCATGCACGCCTTTCCGTCGCTGCCGGGCCACGCCGTCAGGCGCGCCAAACCGATCGACCCCGCCCGGTTGCTGCCGGATGACCACGCCTACTACCGTTTCAACGGTTCGCTGACCACACCCCCGTGCACCGAGGGGGTGGTGTGGCTGGTGCTGAAGTCGCCGGTGCGCGTGTCGGCTGCCCAGGTGCACGCGCTGAGCACGGCGATCGGACAAGACAACAACCGCCCGGTTCAGCCACTGAACGCGCGTCTGGTGCTCGAGTAGCCTAGCGGCGCAGGAACGGGGCAGCGGACATGCTGCCCGGAACGTCGACCCCCATCGCCGCGAGCACGCTCGGCGCGAGCTGCAGTTGGTCGAGCAGGCCGTCATCGGCGCTCTCGGCCTCACCGAAATAATACAAGGCGTAGTCCTGCTGATCTTCGCCGACACCGCCGTGATGGCCGCGGTCGGATTGGCCGTGGTCTGCCGTGACGATCACCTCATACCCGAGCGCACGCCATTGCACCACCGCCTGGGCCAGCTGCTCGTCGAGCATGAAACAGGCGTGGTCCATCTCGTGGCACTCGTGGTAGAAGCGGTGCCCGAGGCTGTCCAGCGTACAGGTGTGCAACAGGCCGTAGTCGAGCGCAAAACGCTGGCACAACAGCGTCAATGTGTCGAACAGGTCTGCGTCCGCCGGCGTCGCCTGGTTCACCTTGTTGTAGCCGGTCATGGTGTGGAAACGACCGTGGTTGATCGTCTCGCCTTCGGCCTCGTCGAATTCGAGGTCGCGTAACGGTTCGAAGGGACACCGCCGAAAGAACGTGGACCAGAACGCGTGCGCGACCGCCCCGGTCACGCCACCGGCGGCGCGCACCGCCGAGAAAATGTCGGGCTGTTCGATCCGGTGCAAGGTGTTGTTGCCGAGCACACCGTGCGCCTGGGGCGAGAGACCGGTGTGAATCGAGGCGTAACACGACGCGGAAGTCGACGGCAGCGCCGAGCGCATGCGCCAGACGCGCGCCTCACCACTCGCTACCCAGCCTTCGAGGTTGCCGAACAGGCGCCGCCAGTTGCGCCACGGCACCCCGTCGATCACGATCAACAGCAGTTTGGATTTCAACGCGGAAGCTCTCCGTCCGGGGCCGTCGCCATGAAGGTAGATGGGCCGGTCTGCCCGTGCCAGTCGCTCGCGAACACCACCCGCGTGGCGTCGCGGCTGGCCACGGCGTGGGACTCGCTGAAATAGGCATCGGGGTCACCGTCGCTGCGGTGGCTGGCCACCCGCCGCACCGACCCGCTGCCGTCGAGCTTGAGCCAGAAGACCTCGTTGCTGTGCACCGGGTAGCGCGTGTCAGCGACCCCCATGACCGAGATCAGCGCCCAGCCCGGCCGGTCGATGTTGCGGCAGGACACGTGCGGCGTGACCGACCAGCTGATGCTCGAGAACACCTCCAACGGGCCGTTCGGCAAGACCGCACCAAACAGCGGCCGCGCGTCCGCACCCGAGAGATCCGCGCCGTCGATCAGCAGCATGTCGCGCCCGTCACCGCGCGTGCAGAGGTCGGCGTGGCCGAAAGTGCCGCGCGGGAAGGTGTGCACCGGCTCGAGTGCAGCGTCGTACACGCGCGTGGTGTCGCCGAGCGTCACCGCGTAGCGACCGCTCGGGCTCACGCTCACCCAGTCCGCACTCGCGGCGAGGGATACCGTGCGCCGCGCCGTCACGCGGTCCGGACCGAGCTCGTAGCGAATGAGCTCCCGTGTGCCATCGGCGTGGACCCCGAGCAACACCAACACCTCGCCTGCGGCGTCCAGGTTGCCCTCACCACGGGTCGAGGCCTGGGTGAATTCACTGAAATCACGCAGCAACGTGCGGCTGTCCGTGTCGACGCGGTAGCGGAACAACGCGCGCGGTCCGCCAGCGCCAGGCACCGTGTCGAGCACGTAGAGCAGGTTCGGATCGCGCGGGTGCCAGTAGTACTCGGCGCGGCTGTTGCGCGCTGGCACCGACTGCTGCAGTTGGGCCGTCTCGGTGTCGAGCAACCAGGCCTGGCCGGTGTTGTCCCAGAGCAGCGCGAGGCTGTTGTCGGCGTTGAAGGGTTGCGATTTCGCGTAGACGTGGCGCAGCCGCGTGCCGCCTGCGATTTGCGACGGTGCACTCAGTCGGCGGATGCGGGTGCCGAAGTTCGGGTCCAGAACAGTGTCCCCCGTCGCTGGCAGCGGCGCCTCGTCGACGCTGACGACACGCAGATCCGCGTCCCCGGGCAGATCGCAGTCCGCGCCGCATTGGCTGTCGTACAGAAGCACAGGAAACCGGTCAGAGCCGTTGGACCCACCCGGCCCGTGGGTGACCACACTGCCCGGCAAACCGCCCTCGCAGGCAGCGAGGGCGAAGCAGCACAGCGCCGACGCGAAACGGGCGGCCCGGGGTTGCAAGCCGAAGGCGATCAGGCGCATTGACTACACTGTCGGTGATGACAAGGGCGCCTGGCAGTGTACGGCGACAGACCGACAACGGCGACGGGCAAACCACGTAGTCCGGGCCACGGCCCCGTTTCGACGCGGGCGCTGTTGCGGTCTCGACGCACCGGCGCCCCGAGAGAGCCAACCGAGGAACCCATGCCGCGCTACTACCGCAACAGCCGCCTGCACATCGACACCCTCGGGATCCCTGACGTCAACGGTGTGCTGGGCCTCTGCGCCTGCCCGGGCAGTGCCCACCTCTGGGGGGTGGACCAACCGAACGACCCGAGGCCGGTCGAGCAGGACCTTGAGACCCTCGCCGGCTGGGGCGTGACCGGCTTGATCTCGCTGGTGGAGCGCCACGAGCTGCACCTGGTCAACGCGCCGGACCTGCCCGAGCTGCTCAAGGCGCGCGGTGTGTGGTGGCGTCACCTGCCAATCCGCGACATGGCGCCGCCGGGCAAGACCTTCGCCGAACTCTGGGCCGAGGCCGGGCCCGACATCCACCGTCGGCTCGAGGACGGTGAGCGCATCGCGATGCACTGCCTGGCCGGCCTCGGGCGCACCGGGACCATCGCCGGCAAGATTCTGGCCGAGCGTGGCATGCGCGGCCGGGACGCCATCGAGCACATCCGCAGCACCCGAAAAGGCTCTATCCAGACCTGGCGGCAGGCCTGGTACGTCAAGCGTCAGAAGGCACGCCCGGCGCGCTGAGGCACCACCTCAGTCCGATCGACCCAACACCCTGGCGAGGTCAGCGAAGGGTTGGTGTGTCGCCGCATCCACCGGTGATGTGTCCGCGGCATCGTGCTCGCCGGTGGCACGCTGGTGTTCGTTGTCGTGGCACCAGCGGCACAACAGTTCCCAGTTGCTGCCGTCGTCGGGGTTGTTGTCGTGGTTGTGGTCACGGTGGTGCACCGTGAGCTCGATCAGGTTGCGCCGATCGAAGCTGCGCGCGCACCGCCCACAGACCCAGGGGAAGAGCGCGAGCGCCTTGTGCCGGTGACCCGCTTCGCGCTGCTCGCGGTCGCGGCGGGCTCGCGCGACCACGGCATCGAGGCGACCAGAGTCCCGACCGTGCGCCATCAGCCGAGCCGGGCCCGCAGTGTGGCGATGTGCTCCGGCCCGATGCCACAGCACCCGCCGACCACCGACGCCCCGTCGTCAACCCAGCGCATCACGGTGTCGGCGTAGGCCTCGGGTGTGATCTCGTCGCGCAGCGTGGCAATCTCGCTGTTGGCCTCGGTGTCACGCGGACGCGGCGTGAACGCGTTGGCGTACCCACCGAACGCGGCGGGGCGCGCCGCAGCAGCACCGACGTCGGCAATGGCCGCGCCAATGACTTCGGGCACACTGCAATTGAACAACACGCCGTCGGCACCTTCTGCCGCGGCGAGCTCGCAGGCCGCCGCAACCGATTCACCCGAGCGAAGGCACGGTGCCGCGCCTGTATCATCCGCCAAGGTGAATGCGAGCCACAACGGTTTGTCGCGTGTGCCGAGCGCCGCACAGATCGCAGAGGCCTCGGCCAGGCAACTGATCGTCTCGCCGAGCCAGACGTCCACGTAGGGTGCAAGCGCCGAGACAATTCGCGGATACAGGCGCTCTGCGAGCGACGGGTCGAAGAGGTCCGGTCGGTACGAACCCGCGAGCGGCGGCAGCGATCCTGCAACCCTGACACCTTCGGGTGCCACCTCCACCGCGAGTCGCCCGGCGAGTTCGGTCAACGCCTCACCCTCGAGCTCGAAGCGCTCCGCACCGATGTGGAACGGCACGACGGCATAATTGTTGGTGGTGATGACCGCACACCCGGCGTCGATGAATCGGCGGTGTACCGCCGCGACGGTCTCCGGCGCAGCACTCAATGCCGCCGCCGACCACTCGGGCTGGTGAAACGGCGCACCACTGCGTTTGAGTTCGCGGCCCATGCCGCCGTCGAGCAAGGTCACCGTCGTCATGGCTGTTGCCTTGGCTTGAGAAAGAGATGGCAGGTTGCGCGCCGGCGGCGCGCGCAGGTATCAGACGACCGCAGCGGTGTGCCGGTGCGCCAGCAGCGCGCAGAGTTTCTCGCCCGCAACGCAGACCTTCTCGGTGTTGTCGATGCAGACGACGTCCGGATCCTCGCACACCGGATACAACGAAGCCCGCTTGAGGCGGGCTTCGATCTGTTCGGGCTTCTCGCGACCACGGGCCTGGAGGCGCTGTTTCAGGGTGGTGGCATCACAGCCGACCGAGACGACGACGACGCGCTGTACACGCTCGCGCACGGCCTCGACCTGCGCGCGCGACCCGTTGACAACGACGTCAAAGCCGGCGGCGAGGTCGCGCAGAACCGACTTGTCGATGGCATAGAAGAGGTCGTGGGCTTTCCAGGACAGGAGGAAATCGCCGCGCTCGCAACGCTCGTAGAACTGGTCGCGCCGCAGCGGGATGTGCTTCTCCGCGCGGTCGTCCGGGGGGCGGGTGATGTACCGACGCGCGAACAGCACGCCGTCGTCGCGCGTGAAGCGCTCGCGGGCGTAGCTGATCAAGCTGTCCTTGCCACAGCCCGACGGCCCGACGATGAAATACAAGGTGCCTGTCAAAACGTTCGGTCCTCGCACCGATGACCCCGTTTTCCGAGGAAGCGAATTCTGCACCAAGACCCCCTGGCATGCCAGCGTGGATGACAATCCGAACAGGTGATTGGATGACACTGTCTACCGCGTCACAGACCCGTCACTAGCCCATTTCGAGCAATTCCAACGGCTTGCGCTCGAGAGCTGCGACCGATCCTTGCTTGTCTGGTGGTCCATCTACACTCAGCGGACCGCCCGTTCCGCGCCCGGATTCGCCGTGTCAGCCACCCAACCCACCCTGCCCTTTGCGATCGCCCACCGCGGAGCGAGCGGCACCGCACCCGAGAACACGCTCGTCGCTATCCGCCGCGCCGCGACACTCGGTGCCACCTGGGTCGAAATCGACGCCACGGCAACCGCCGACGGTGAGGCCGTTCTGCACCACGACGACACCATTGACCGCTGCTCTGACGGTAGCGGGCTGCTACTTGCCCACACCCTGAGTGCACTCGCCGAGCGCGATTTCGGCGCCTGGTTCGACCCTCGCTTTGCCGGCGAGCGGCTCGCCCACTTGCGCGACGCAGCGGCGCTCTGCGCCGAGCTCGGGCTTGGCTGCAACCTCGAGATCAAGGTCACCGGTGGCTGGGATGAACCGACCGCCCGCGCGGTCTGCGACATCGCGGCCGACTGGCCGACAGCGCACTCGCCACTGCTGATTTCAAGTTTCAGCGAGCGTGCGCTGCAGGTGGCCGCGGCGCGTCTGCCGGCGGTGCCGCGTGCCCTGCTGGTGGACATCCCGCCGGAAAACTGGCGTGCCCGGCTCGACGACACAGCGAGCACCGCCCTGCACTGCGCCAACACCCCGCTGGTGTCGCGCGCACGGCTGGCTCCCGTGCTCGACGCGGGTTTCCCGGTGCGCGTCTACACCGTCGACGACCCGGCACGCGCCGAGGCACTGCGCACCATGGGTGTGAGCAGCGTGTTCACCAACCACCCCGAGCGCTTCGCCACCGAGGCTGCGCCCGCAGGCAGACAACTTGCACCGTGACACGGCTACCTCCGTGATCAGCCAAGAGACCCTGGACCCATGAGCATCGAGCAAATCATCGTACTGGCCATCGTCCAGGGCCTGACCGAGTTCCTGCCGGTGTCCTCCTCGGGACACCTGATTCTGATTCCCGCGCTCACCGGCTGGGCTGACCAGGGTCAGGTGGTCGACGTCATGGTGCACGTCGGCTCACTGCTCGCCGTGGTCGCCTACTTCTGGAAGGACGTCCTGATGTTGCTGCGCGGCACCGGCCAGATGCTGCGCCTCAACTGGACAGACGAGGCCCGCATGGCGGCCTACATCGCCGTGGCCACGGTGCCCGCGCTGGCCTTCGGCGCCGGCCTCAAGCTGACCGGACTCTCGGATCAGATCCGCGCCCAGGGCGGCGTCGAGCTGATCGCGTGGAATGCGATCATCTTCGGCATCCTGCTCTACGTCGCCGACGTCGTCGGTCGCCGCACCAAGGTGATGGAGAACATGACCATGTCGCCGGCGGTGATCATAGGCATCGCACAGGCTGTTGCGCTGATCCCGGGCACCAGCCGCTCGGGCATCACCATGACCGCGGCGCGCTTTCTCGGCTTCGAGCGACCGGAAGCGGCGCGCTTCTCCTTTCTGCTGGGTATCCCCGCGATCGCCGCAGCCGGCGCCTTCACGGCCGTGGAAGCCATCCAGCTCGAGGGCGCCTTGCCCGACGGCGCCGTGCTCGCGGCCGGCTTGACCTTCCTCGCCGCGCTCGCGGCCATCGCCTTGCTGATGGCGCTGGTCAAGCGGTTCAGCTTCCTGATCTTCCTCGTCTACCGCCTCGCGCTCGCCGCCGTGCTCTTCGCGCTGATCCACGAGTGGGTGCCGGGCTACAGCCTCGACGGCCTGCAGGGAGCCTGAGTTGCGCTGCAACGCGCTCACGCGCGGGGCACACGGTGGCAGCGGTTACATCAGGCTTGCGCCGTCAGCTGACGTCGACGGAACCAGATCCAGCCTGTCCACAGCACCGCGTAGAGGAAGATCGCCCCCAGGATTGCGGGCTTCGGGTCGTCGACCGAGCTGACCGAACCGGCATAGGCGGCGATGGTTACGTAGGGCACAGTGCTCAAGGCGAAGAACACGGCGTAGCGCCACAACGGCATGCGCGTCACGCCCGCCATGACCGCAGTCACCTCGGGCACGATGGGTGCCGCACGTGACAACAGAATCATCACCGGGCCGCTCGACTGAAAGGCCGCTCGCAACGACTCCCGCTCCTCGGCCGGTTTGACGATCAGCGACACAGCACGCTCTCCAAAGCGCCAACCGAGTGCGTAACCGCAGCCCGCCGCGAGTGTCATGCCTGCCAACACAGCCGCAACACCGACCTCGAAACCGAGAAAGAACCCCGCAAGCAGTGTGATCGTCAGCGTCGGCACGGCGACGAACAGGTCGGCAAACAACAGCGCGATCACGACACCTGCAACCCAGGCCGGTTGGGCGTCGTTGACGGCTTCCAACCACTGTTTGACGTTCTCCACCGTAAGGATGCCCAGCACCCGGCCAAGCACGAAGGTACTGGCAAATATCAGCGCCAGTATCAGCATCACCTTGATCAGACTTCGCATCGCATCACCCCCTGCGCATGATTCGCCGGGCCAACGCCGGCGAGAGCCGCATGATCGCCCGCAACAGCGTGACTTTGCCCACATCGATGGGGTCGCGCCCGGCATCGAGTCCCTCGAGTATCCGTTTCGCCGCGTCGTCGGCGGAGAGCTTGCCCGCACCTCGCCCTGCCGTCATGCCGGTGTCCACCAGTGGCAGAAACGCCTGCACCACCCGCACACCCGCATGCTCGAGTTGATTGGCGAGCGCAAGGGACAGGCCGTTGAGTCCGAACTTGGTCGCGCAGTAGACCGCCGAAGCGGTTTTGGGCACGAGCCCGAGCCCGGAATTGATGTTCAACACGGTCCCACCACCGCCGGCGAGCAACGCTGGCAGCACGCTTTGAATCAAGACCGACGGTGCGGTCAGGTTGACAGCGATTTCGCGTTCGATGCTGTGCTCGTCGAAAGCCGGGTCATCGAAATGGGGCGTGTGTTGAACGGCGGCGTTGTTGATCAGGGTGTCGACACTGCGCCCGCTGGCGATCACCTGAGCCGCCGCTGCGCGCACCGTGCCGATGTCGGCGAGGTCGGCCTCGATGACGTTGACCTCCGGGAGCGTGTCGCGCAGGCGCTCAAGGTGCGCCGAGCGACGGGCAATAACCGTGATCACGTGGTCGCGGCGAAGGCGTTCGACCATCGCTCGGCCGATGCCGGCCGTACCGCCTGTGATCACCACGTGTTTCTGTGCGTGTGTTGCGCCGTCCACGGCGTTCCTCCGACTGGTAGAGTGCGACCCAGCCTACCGACGGCTGACGGCCGCGCATTAACCTGGATCAAAAGCCACCATGAAACTCGCTGATGTGCTGGCCGAACACGGACATGCCCTCGCTCGAACGCGGGGCGAGCATCTCTTTCACCAGGGCGACACCGACCGCGCGCTCTACGTGGTCAGGGAGGGCATCCTCAAGGCCTACTACCTCTCGCCGGATGGCAAGGAGCACATCAAATCCTTCATCGCCACGGGCGACACCATTGGCAGCCTCAGCGGCTTCTTTGGCGAGGGCGGCTGCACGTTCAACCTGCTTTGCCTGGAAGACTGTGCGCTCATGAGGGTCGATTTCGAGACGGTGTACGCCGCCTGCCGCGACGACCTCGAACTCGCCAACGAGATCCTGGACTTCCTTGTGCGTTTCGCGATGCGCAAGGAGCGGCGCGAATTCGAACTGCTGTGCCTGCCTGCCGAAACGCGCTACGCACAGCTGCGCGACACATCCCCCGAACTGATCGCACGCGTCACGCAAAACGACATCGCACGCTACCTCGGCGTGACGCCCGAGGGGCTGAGCCGAATCAAGCGTCGGCTCGGTGCCTGACAGCCACGCGCGACGCGCTCAACGCAGGCGAAAGCGCGCGCGGTAGTCCGTTGGCGAGACGCCGAGCACACGCACAAAGGCGCGTCGCAGGTGCGCCTCGTCGCCAAAGCCGCACCGGTCGGCGATGCGCTTGATCGGGTGTCTCGTGGCTTCGAGCAGTTCACGCGCCGCGTTCACGCGGATGACTTCGACACCTTTGGCGGGTGTCATACCGGTCGACGCGAGGTAGTCGCGGTGAAAGCTGCGCAGGCTCCGCCCCGCCCTCGCCGCGAGCGCATCAACCCGCAAATCCTGTCTGAGGTGACGGGCGATCCAGTCGTGCAACCCGGCAAAGGGATCGTTGTCGAGTGACTGTTGCGCCAACGCCGGGCTGAATTGCGACTGCCCTCCGGGGCGAACCATGTAGGTCACAAGTGCTTGCGCACGCTCGCGTGCGGCCGCCTGGCCACAGTCCGCCGCCACCATCGCGAGCGCCATGTCAGTGCCCGCGGTGACGCCAGCCGACGTCCAGATGCGACCGTCACAGAGGTAGATCGGGTCTGGGTCGACTTCGACCTCCGGGAACTCGCGCTCGAGCTGCGCGCAGTCTTCCCAGTGGGTGGTCGCCCTGTGGCCGTCGAGCACACCCGCTGCGGCGAGAATCAGTGCGCCCGAGCACACCGAGGCCACGCGTTCGGCGCGCGTCGCCAGCCTTGTCACGGTGGACAGCACGCGCGGGTCGTGCATTGCGACGAGCGCACCGTCGCCACCGACCACCACCAGGGTGTGCACCGGGCGTTGCCGCCACCGCGAGGCGGGCTCGGACGAAATCGCCACACCGGCGTCTGTCATGACGGTTCCGCCGTCCAGGGACACGACGGCAGTCCGGTATGCAAGCTCTCCGTCACCGCCGTGTCGCGCCCAGCTGAACACCTGCAGCGGCCCCGCGAGGTCCAGCATGACGATGTCAGGGTAAACGAGGAAGAGAACGGATCGGAGCGGGCGAGACAGCCTGGCGCCTTTGGCAGAAACAGCACTCATATTGGCATTTATGCCATACGGGCGCTCAGTAGGCTACGCCAGACACACTCACCGGAGCGTCCCGATGCCCACCCTTGCCGCGCTTGTCTTTCCCGGCTTTGAAACCCTGGACTTCTACGGACCGATCGAAATGCTCGGTGGCCACACACCCAACGATATGCAGATCAGCATCGTTGCCGAAACCACGGACCCGGTCGCAAGTGTGCACGGCACACGCACGGCCGTGGACCGCAGCTTCGCCGACGGCAGCGACTACGACTTGCTGCTGATCCCGGGTGGCGACGCGGCCCCGCTGGACCCGATCAACCCCGCGATGAACGACTGGATTGTCGAGACCAGTCAGAACGCACAGATCGTCATGGCCGTCTGCACCGGCACCGTGCTGCTCGCCACCACCGGCCTGCTCGACGGCAGACGCGCCACGACCAACAAGCTCGACTTCAATGCCACCGTTCACCACGGCCCGGCGACCCACTGGATCAAACAGGCCCGCTGGGTCGAAGACGGCAAATTCTTCACCTCTTCCGGCGTCTCCGCCGGCATGGACATGGCCCTTGCCGTGATGGCCAGGCTCTACGGCCGGGAAGCCGCCGACGCGATCGCGGTCGGAACCGAATACGAGTGGCACAGAGACCCGAGCTGGGACCCCTTCGCCGCACGCGCTGGCCTGGTTTGACTGCGTCACGCTGGGGCCGCCCTGCCAGTGTGGGCGGTGTTGCTGCCCGTCGGCTGTGCGCACCGACTTGACACACGTCAGCATGCAAACAGATAGTCGTCGTTCAAGGCTGCGCGATCAGAAGTCGCATTCGGCCACACAAGGTCCCCCATCATGATCGACAGACGCGCGTTCCTGGAGCTCTGCGCTGCGCTCGGCGTGTCAGTGCCGGCACTCGGCGTCCTGTCTGGCTGCGCCGACACGGCGGGCACCGCGGGCGACAGCGGCGGTATCTCCAACGTGATCATCGTCGGCGCTGGCGCCGGCGGCCTCACGGCCGGCTACCTGTTGCAACAACGCGGTATTCCGTTCCAGATTCTCGAGGCCTCTGCATTCCACGGTGGACGCATGAAAGAGCTCAGGGGTTTTGTCGACTTTCCGGTCCCACTCGGGGCCGAATGGATACACGTCGACGTGGGAATCCTGAGCGAGATCGTCAACGACTCGACGGTGCGTATTGACGTAGAAACCGTGCAGTACGACCACGCCGTCGACGTCGCACACTACAACGGGCTCGAGGTCCCCCTGAGTGCGATCGGTTTCACTGACGACAGCAAATTCGTTAACACAACCTGGTTTGATTTCTACGAGCGCTTCATCGTGCCATCGGTGTCGCCACACATCGTCTACAACGCTGTCGTGACAGACATCGACTACCGCACCGACACGGTCACGGTGAAAACGCACGACCAGACTTTCGTCGGTGACCGGGCGGTGGTCTCGATACCGGTGAAGATGCTGCAGAACGGCAGCATCACCTTCACACCGGCATTGCCGAGTGCCAAACAATCCGCGATCGACGCGGTGCGCGTCTGGGATGGCTGCAAGGCCTTCATCGAATTCAGTGAACCCTTCTACCCGGCCGTCACAGCCATCGATATCGTCCCCGAAACCGCCGGGCAGAAGCTCTACTACGATGCTGCCTACGGACAGCGATCGGGCGAGCATGTGCTTGGCTTGTTTGCGGTGGGCTCGGCCTGCGCGCCCTTCATTGGCCAGTCGGATGCCGCACGCATTTCGTACATGCTCGCCGAGCTGGACGACCTGTTCGACGGTGCCGCCTCGCGTCACTACCGAAGGCACGTTTTTCAGAATTGGAACGACGAACCCTTCATCGAAGGCGCCTACGTGATGGACCACGAGGACTGGCAGCGCGTGCGCGCACTCGGCAGAAGCGTAAACGGTCGCGTGTTCTTTGCCGGCACTGCGTACACCGAAGGCGACGACTGGGGCTCCGTGCACACTGCAGCGCGCTCGGCCATGCGCGCAATCAGCGAACTGACGCAAGCCTGAGCATCACCCGCTCGACCCCCGGGCGACCACCCCACCGTCGCCCGACACTCAACGCCCGGCTCGCCGACTCGCGAACCACCAGCTCATCGAGCACCCGACCAGCGACAATATCAGAGCAAGCAACACACGCAGGTCGCCGACGTGGTACCAGGGGTCGACCGGAAAGGCAATGGCGCGCTCGACTGATGCGAGCTTGAACACTCGCGCCGAGGGCATGCCCGGGTCGGTGGCAAAATCCATGAAATCACGCCGGCTGCGGTAGCGCATGGAGAGGGTGTTGTCCCACTCTGCCATACCGTCCGCGTTCAACAGCTCCATTGCGGCATTCGCTGCACTACCAAACTGCACCGGGTGCGAACCGCGCGCGAGCAATGCCGGCAAGACAAATCCGAGGTAGTTCGAAAGCACAGCCTCGCTGGAGTCACCCGGCGCGGTGCCGGCGGTGTCGAGCGGTGCCTCGTGCAGCTTGCTGAGGTTCAGCATGATGAAGTCGTCACCGGTGTCCTCTTCCATGAAACGGCGAAGCTTCGCCACGGCCGCCGCGTCTGGGGCACGCTCGAGTGCGCTGACGCGCGCGAGGTAGGCGTCGATTTCGGCGTTGGT
>JBCCUP010000060.1 GCA_039196715.1 Pseudomonadota bacterium | reverse complement strand
GCGCCAGGAAGAAGAAGAGCGCAAACGCCTCGAGGAAGAAGAACGCAAGCGCCAGGAAGAGGAAGAGCGCAAACGCCTCGAGGAAGAAGAACGCAAGCGCCAGGAAGAGGAAGAGCGCAGACGCCTCGAGGAAGAAGAACGCAAGCGCCAGGAAGAGGAAGAGCGCAGACGCCTGGAGGAAGAAGAACGCAAGCGCCAGGAAGAGGAAGAACGCAAGCGCCAGGAGGAAGAGGAGCGGCAACGCCAGGAAGCCGAACGCCTGCGGCTGGAGGAAGAAGAACGTCAGCGCCAGGAAGCCGAACGCCTGCGGCTGGAGGAAGAAGAACGTCAGCGCCAGGAGGCCGAGCGGCTTCGGCTCGAAGAAGAAGCCCGGTTGCGCCAGGAAGCCGAGGCGCGCGCTGCCCGGGAGGCCGCCGAGGAGCGGCAGCGCCAGGCGGCCGAGCTCGATCGCCTGAATACGCGCTACAAGCGCAGCATCGAGCAATCGGTTCGGCGTCGCTGGATCAACACCGGCCTCGACGCCGATTTCGAGTGCGCGGTCCGCGTGCGTCAGGACCCGACTGGCGGCGTGCTGACCGTCGATGTGTTGCCGTGCAACGTGAGTGCCGAGACCCGCCGATCGATCGAGAACGCAGTGCTCAAGGCCTCGCCGTTGCCGCGTCCGCCGGACCCCCGTTTGTATGAACGGGTGATAGAATTTGTTTTCTCACCCCAGTGATCAGCACCATGGCTCAGACTCACCGCGTTGCCGTCGCCCTCCTGGTCGTGCTGACGGCGTGGTTCTCGACGGCGTCGCACGCTGTCCTGCGGATCGAAATCAAGGGCGGCGTCGGCGGCGGCCTGCCAATCGCTGTCGTGCCCTTCGGCATCGAGGGCAATGTCCCCGAGGACATTGCCGAGATCGTCGCGAACGATCTCTTCCGCACCGGCCGTTTCGACCCGGTTGCGCGCGAGAACATGATCTCCTCGCCTGTGCGCAGCGACGACGTGCGCTTCGACAACTGGAAGATATTGCAGGTCGACTACCTCATCGTCGGCCGGGTGAAGCAACTTACCGCGCTCGACTTTCAAGTGACCTTCGAGCTCATCGACGTCTTCCGGCAGCAGGTGCTGACCTCAGTGCAATACAACCCGCGTCGCAACCAGCTTCGGCGCTCGGCGCACAAGATCGCCGACGCTGTGGTCGAAGCGCTGCTGGGCACCCCCGGCGCCTTTGACACAAACCTCGTCTACGTGTCGGTCAAGGGCGACAGCGTGGAGTCGCGGCGGTTCGAGCTGCAGGTGTCGGATTCGGACGGCGCCAACCCCGCGTCCGTGGTCAGCCAGAGCAAACCGCTGATGTCGCCGGCCTGGTCGCCCGACGGCGGCAAGCTTGCCTATGTGTCGTTCGAGAACCCGCGGCGCACCGCCATTTTCGTGCAGGACCGCTACACCGGTCAGCGCCAACAGCTCGCGTCCTTCGAGGGCATCAACGGGGCACCGGCCTGGTCGCCTGACGGTCGGCAGATTGCGGTCACCTTGTCGTTGCGGGGCAGCCCGGACCTCTACGTGATCAACGTCGGCAGCGGTGACCGCTTCCAGCTGACCAACAACCCGGCGATCGAGACCGAGCCGGCCTGGTCACCGGACGGCAGGTTCATCTATTTCACCTCGGACCGTGCGGGCGGCCCGCAGATCTACCGCATCCCGGCGCAGGGCGGCACGACCGAGCGCATGACATTCGAGGGCAAGTACAACGCAAGCCCGGCGGTGTCGCCGAACGGCAAGCTGCTCGCCATGGTGCACCAGCTCGGCTCCGACTTCCGCATCGCGGTGCTGGACCTCGAGAGCAACCTGCTCGACGTGCTGACCAGCGGCCGGCTTGATGAATCACCGAGTTTTGCGCCGAACAGCGAGATGATCATCTACGCCACCGAGGCCGAGGGCCGCGGCGTGCTCGGCGCCGTGAGTGCGGACGGCGCGATCAAGCTCAACATGCCGCTCAGCGACGGTGATGTGCGCGAACCGGCCTGGTCACCGACCTTGCCGTGAAACATGAAGACAATGCAATGTTCAAAAAACACAGGAGAGTGGGCATGTCCAAGGGTCTGATGTCTGTGGCGGCGCTGGCGATCGTGCTGGCGGGCTGTTCCTCACGCGGTGCGCTCGACGAGGACATCCCCTCCGCCGCGGAAGCCAACGCGGTGTCTGCGGCCGAGGCCCAAGCGGCGGCAGAGGCCGAGGCAGCGAACCTCGCCGGCTCCGAGAGCGGCAACCTCGACGGTGAGCTGGTGGCGTCCGGCACCGGGGGCAGTACCGGCTTCCCCGACGGCTTCATGCCGCGCGAGGCGATTTTCGACCCGGACAGCACCCTGGCGCAGCGGATTTTCTACTTCGATTTCAACCAGGACACGATCGATTCGCAGTACATCGACGCGATCAGTGACCACGGCCGCTACCTCGCGACCTACCCGGACGCGACCGTTCGGCTGGAGGGCCACGCCGACGAGCGGGGCACCCGCGAGTACAACATCGCGCTCGGCGAGCGGCGGGCGCAGGCGATCAAACGCCTGATTATGTTACAAGGGGCGTCGTACAATCAGGTCATCACGCTCAGCTTCGGTGAGGAACAACCCGCCGTGCTGGGTCAGACCGAGGCCGCCTGGGCACAAAACCGCCGGGTGGAGCTCATCTACGAATAACGCCACACCCAACAGGACAATGCCCATGTTGCTGCGCCCGGCTCACCACCGCCCCCTCCGCGTGGCGGTCTTCTGTTGCCTCGCGGCCGTCGCAACCGGTGCGATGGCCGAGTCACCGATCGAACAGCGTGTGCAGCGCCTCGAGCGCATTCTCGACAACCGTGTGTTGATCGACCTGTTGCAGCGCATCGACGGGTTGCAGCGCGAAATGCGCCAGTTGCGCGGAGAGATTGAGCTCCAGCGCAACGAGCTGGCGACCATGGACCAGCGCAACCGCGACCTCTACATCGACACCGACCGGCGTCTGCAGGATCTCGAGACCCGCTCGAGTGCGGCCGCGGCGCAGACCCAGTCGCTGGTGCGCGAACCGACGGCACTCGGCGATGCGACGCCCGGCGTGGCGACGCCCGGCGTGGCGACGCCCGGAGCTACCACCGCAGCATCGGCTGCCGCAGCGACGGCTGCCGCAGCACCGGCTGCCGCAAACACCACCACAGCGGTGGCACGGGCGGCCACGCAGCCAGCGGACGCCACGGCGCCCGCCACCAGCGCACTGCTGACGCCACCCGAGGACGCTGACCCGGCCGAGAAATCGCTGTTCGACAACGCCTACCTCGATCTCGTCAACGGCCGCTACAACGCCGCGACCTCGGGCTTCGAAAAGCTCCTCTCGCAGTACCCGAACGGCAGCTACAACGCCGGCGCACTCTACTGGTTGGGCGAAGCGCAGTACGCGCAGCGCCAGTTCGAGTCGGCGCGCGGCTACTTCGACCAATTGCTGGTGCTGTACCCGGCGGACAAGAAGGCGCCCGACGCGCGACTCAAGGTCGGCTTCGTCGAGCACGAGCTGGGCGACATCGAGGCCGCGCGCGCGACGCTCGAGGGCGTGGTCAGCCGGCACCCGCGGACCACCGCGGCGCTGCTCGCGCAGAGGCGGCTCAGCGAAATCGGCGAATAGGGCGCCTCTCGGTGTGGGCAGCTCGGCTCGGGGCGCTTGGCGCGCGCCGGTTTGCCCGCTATACTGCGCAGCTTAGTTGGGCCGTTAGCTCAGTTGGTAGAGCAGTTGACTTTTAATCAATTGGTCGAAGGTTCGAATCCTTCACGGCCCACCATTTAACGCGCTCCGGCGCGTTTTTTTGTGCCCGGGAGCCCGGTATGCGCCACCTGCTGTTGATTCAGTTCAAGCCCGAGGTTGGCCCCGCCGACATCGACGCCCTGTTTGCCCACTTCAAGCGCATCCCGGACGAGATCCCGGGCATCGTCGGTATCGAATGCGGCGCCAACGAGAGCCCCGAGGGCCTCGACAAGGGCTACACCCACGTCGTGCTGATGACCTTCGAAGACGCCGCGGCGCGAGACGCCTACCTGCCGCACCCGGCCCACGACGCCCTGAAGGCGGTGTTCGTGCCGATGATTGGCGACATCATCGTGATCGATTACCCGATCTGAGGCGGCTGTGCGCCGCCGCCTGGCCTCCGCGTGCTGCCATCCTTGCGGTATGGCGTCTCGCAGCGGTTCGCCGCGACGTCGGTTGTACCCAGCCAGGCGACCGGTTCATGGTGTAAACGAAGCCAAGCCGGCACGGTCTGTCGGGCCGCAGGAGCGCGTGTGACGGCTGGAACCACCGTGTTATTCATGTGCATGGGCAACCTCTTTCGGAGTACGACGGCCGCATAGGCACTGAGGCAGGCGCTGCCATCCGGTGCGCCCGTGGCTGTGTGATCGGCCGGCCTTGAACACGCACCGCACGTGAGTGTCGATTTCGTGCAAGACACCACCGTGAGAAAGGGGTCGACCTTGCGCATCGCGTGTCGCGCAAGCTGCCCCGAGACCACCTGGTGTCAGCGGACCTCGCGATTGCCGTGGATACCGGCCAGCAGACGCGCGTCCACGCACAGTTTGGCGTGACCTTGCCGCGCTTCAATCAGGTCGCCTGCGGCCGCAATGAGCCGGTGCCCGATGTGTGTGATGTGGTGCCCGATTGGCGCAACAACGCTGAGGCGTCGCGTGCCGACGGCCACGCCGTCATGGACCGGATCTTCGCCAATGTGCCGGGCAGTGTTGCGCACCTGTCGGATAGCGCGATAACCGAGGACCGCTGAGGCCGCCGCACCCGCCGTGGCAAACTCCTAGGGTGCGTTGCGTCACCAATGCTCCACGGCCGGCCGCAGATCCATCTCGAAGGTCCAGGCGTCGCGCGGCTGGTGGTGCAACTGCCAGTAGGTCTCGGCCACCGAGTCGGGGTTCATGAGGCTGCCCGGCGGCAGCGCATCCGGGTCATCACCGCGTGCGCGGATGCGCTCGCGCACCCAGTCGGTGTCGACACCGGCGTCGATGATCAGGTGGGCGACGTGAATGCCTTCGGAGCCGAACTCGCGCGCCATGCTCTCTGCCAGCGCGCGCAGCCCGTGTTTGCCGGCGGCGAAGGCGGCGTAGCCGGCACTGCCGCGCACACTCGCGGTGGCGCCCGTGAAGAACACGCTGCCGTGCCGGCGCGGCACCATCACGCGCGCGGCCTCGCGGCCGACCAGAAAGCCGGTCAGCGTGCACATCTCCCAGACCTTGCGGAACACCCGGCTGGTGGTGTCGCGAAGCGGGAACTGCACGTTGCCGCCGACGTTCGATACCACCACCGACAGCGGGCCGACGCTGTCTTCGATCCACGCGAACCGCGCCTCGACCTGGGTTTCGTCACGCGCATCGAGCGAAAAGCCGTGCGCGGTGCCACCCGCCGCTTCGATGTCTGCGACCAGTGGGGCGAGCGCCTCGCCGCGGCGGCGGCCGAGGCACACCGTGTAGCCGCCGCGGGCAAAGCGCCGTGCGATGGCGGCGCCGATGTGGTCGCCGGCGCCGACGATCAGGGCGACCGGGGCAGGGGTGTTCACGCGGGTGTCCCTCGCTGTCCGTGACTCCGTGACCGCACCCTAGCCGGGTGGCAACGGTGGGGTCAACGTCGCCGCGCGGGCGGTGGCGTGCCCTGTGGCGGGTGCACGCGTATGCTGTTCGTGGCCACCGCCTGCACGCGAGCAGGCGGTGGCGACACCCGCTTTCGGAGACTGGCGCATGCGACGGCTGCACGAGCTGATAGCCCACCACCCGGCCGCCGACACGGCGTTCATTGACCACGACGGCCGGTCTGTGGGCTTCGGGGCGCTGCGTGCGCAATCGATCGCCCTGGCCGAGGCGCTGGCGACGCACGGCGTGCGGGCCGGTGATCGCGTGGTGCTGCTCGCGGAGAACTGCGCGCTGTTCCCGGTGGTCGTGTTTGCGCTGTCGCGGCTCGACGCCTGGGTGACATTGGTGAACGCCCGCCAATCCGAGTCGGAAGTCGCGGCCACGGTCGCCCACGCGGGTGCGCGGTGTGTGGTCTGCACCCGCCACGTGTCGGCCGAGGCGGCGGCCCACGCCGAACGGCTCGGTGCGACGACGTTGCTGACGCTGGACGTCGGCCCGGTGGTGGTCAGCCCGGTGGCCGACACCGAGGTCGAGCCGGTCGACCCGTCCGATCGTCAGGTTGCGGCACTGATGTACACCACCGGCACCACCAGCGCGCCCAAGGGGGTGATGCTCAGCCACCGCAACCTCATCTTCAACACCGTCGGCGTCGCCAAAGTCTGGGGCGCCATGGCGAGCGACGACGTGTTGTGTGCCTTGCCGATGACGCACATCTTCGGCTTCGCCTCGCTGATGCTGCCGGCCATCCACGCGGGTGCACGCGTTCGACTGCACACCCGCTACAACCCGGCCTCGGTGCTCGACGCGTTGGCCGACGGCGTCACCGTGTTCCCCGCGGTGCCGCAGATGATGTCGGCGCTGTTCGCCCACATGGACGCCACAGGCCGTGCGCTCCACGCACCCGCCATCCGGCGCACCTCGACCGGCGGTGCGCCACTCGACCCCGACCTCAAGCGGCGCGCCGAAGCGGAATTCGGTGTCGCGCTTGCCAATGGCTACGGCATCACCGAAGCCGCGCCGACGGTCTCGACCGGCCGGCCGGACAGGCCGCGCGAGGACAACGCCGTCGGCTGGCCGCTCGATGGCATCGAATTGCGCATCGACCAGCCTGACACCGACGGCATCGGTGAGATCTGGATCCGCGGGGAGAACATCATGCTGGGCTACTACCGCGACCCGGAACGTAGCCTCGAGGCCCTGACCGACGACGGCTGGTTGCGCAGCGGGGACCTCGGTCGGATTGACGACGACGGCGCCCTGTTCATCGCCGGTCGGCTGAAAGAGCTGATCATCCGCTCGGGTTTCAATGTCTACCCGCCCGAGGTCGAAGACATGCTCACGCGCCACCCGGCCGTCTACCAGGCCGCCGTGGTCGGGCGCGCGGTGCCGGGCAACGAGGAGATCGTGGCCTTCGTGCTGACGGACGGGGCGGTCACGGCCGACGCGATACACCGCTGGCTGCGCGAGCGGCTGGTCGCCTACAAGCTGCCGCAGCAGCTGGTGATCGTCGACGGCTTCCCGACCGCGGCGACCGGCAAGATCCTCAAGCACACGCTGCTCGGCACCTTCGCCGACCGCCTCGCGGACGGCGAGGGGGCCGCGACGGCTTCAGCCGAGTGACACCTGCTGGGCGCTGAGCTTGACCGACACCGTGAGTGCGCCCTCGTTCACCAGCCAGCGGCGCAGGGTGTAGCGGCGGGCGCCGCTCGCGTGCATCGGGTCGGCTTCGGCGTGGCCGCGTGCGGCTTCCAGCGAGTCGGCGCGGTAGATGATCTGGCCGGCGCCCTGCATGAGCTCGCCGGTTTCATCCGACACGGGCCCGGCCATCACGAGCACGCCGGATGCCTCCAGCGACGCCTGGTAGGCCAGGTGATCGGGCAGGTTGGCGCGCACCGCCTCGGGCTCGCCCGCCGGCACCGACTGCACTACATAGAGTTCAAGAGCCAACGCGCCGCGCGCCGTCGCCTCGGCCTTGTATTCGTTCCAGCTTGGCATGACCGGTTCCTCTGAAAGCCCGCTGAAATAATATCGATAATTCTTGACGAAGTCAGAATAAATCGCCAATACTCGCCAGCAGAGTGCGGCGGGAGAAGAGCATGCGACTGTTGGTGGGGCAGGTCGACGGACACCAGTCGGTGTACCGGGTCGACGGAGACCGGGCAATCAACCTCAGCTCGGCGGTGCCGGGGGTCGGTCCGGATCTCGCGGCCCTGGTCGGTGACCTGGCGCTGCAGGCGGTGTGTGCCGCGGCGAGCGGCGAGGGGGTTGCAGTCGGCGACATCGAGCCGGCGCTGCCGTTGTCGCGGCCCAGCACGGTGCTCTGCCTCGGCCTCAACTACGTCGAGCACATCAAGGAAGGCGGCTACGACATCCCGGACTACCCGGCGTTGTTCATGCGGCGGCCGCAGTCGCTGATGGCCGCCGGGCAGCCGATGGTGCGCCCCCGGTGTTGCGAACAACTCGACTACGAGGCGGAGCTGATGGTCATCATCGGCCGCGGGGGGCGCCACATTCCCGAGTCGTCGGCACTCGACCACGTGTTTGGGTACACCGTCTTCAACGACGGGTCCGTGCGCGCTTTCCAGCGCAAGACGCACCAGTGGACGCCGGGCAAGAACTTCGACGCCACCGGTGCGGTCGGGCCGCACGTGGTCACGGCCGACGCGTTGCCGCCGGGTGCGGCCGGGCTCAAGATCGAGAGCCGGGTTGGCGCCGAGGTGCTGCAGTCGTCAAACACAGCCAACATGATCTGGAGCGTGGCTCAGGCCATCGCCATCGTGTCCGAATTCTGCACGCTCGAATCGGGTGACATGCTGGCCATGGGGACGCCGCCCGGGGTGGGGCACGCGAAGAAGCCCAACCCGCGCTGGCTGCAGCCGGGCGAGCGCATCGACATCGAAATCGAATCGATCGGTCTCTGTTCGAGTCCCGTGGTCGACGAAGCCCCGGCGATCGAGGGCGCGGCGTGAGCGGGCCAGACGGTTCACCGGATCGCGAGGCCGCCCAGACGGCCGTGCGGGCCTTGCGTGCACGGATATCGCGACTCGACGACGACAGCATTGACCTGATCCTGCGCGACGCACGCTCACACTACGCGTGGACCGACCGCCCGGTCAGCCAGGACACCCTGCAGGCCCTCTTCGACATCGTCATCCGCGGGCCGACCAGCATGAACACCTGTCCGGCCCGCTTGGTGTTCGTTGTCAGCGACGCAGCGAAGGACAGGCTTGCCAAAGCGCTGAAAGACAAGAATGTACCGAAGATGCGCGATGCGCCTGTGACCGCTATCGTCGCGTGGGACCCGAATTACTGGCAGCAGCTCGATCGGCTGTTCCCGCACGAGGACCGCAAACCGCTGTTTGCCAACAACCCGGACTACGCCGAGGACACGGCGTACCGCAATTCGACATTGCAGGGTGCGTACCTGATGATTGCGGCGCGGGCACTCGGCCTCGATGTCGGCGCGATGTCCGGCTTCTCGAATGCGGTGGTCGACGCGGAGTTCTTCGGCGAATCGGGGTGGCGCTCAAACTTCCTGTGCAACCTCGGCTACGCCGACGAGAGCGCACTGTTTCCGCGCCTGCCGCGCTTCGACTTCGACGACGTTTGTACGGTACTGTAAATGGCCATCACACCGAAACCGAAAACCACGGTCACGTTGCGTGCCTCGGCCCACTGTCCGGACCATTCCCGCGCAGACGTGCGGGTGCGCGATCTGACGCTGACCATCGATGAGCCGGTCGAGCGCGGCGGCGGCAACGCCGGCCCGACGCCGACGGACACGGTGCTCGCGGCGTTGGCTGGCTGCACCAATGTCATCGGCCACAAATGTGCAGCCAAGCTTGGCATAGACATTGGCCACCTCGACATCGACGTCGCCTGCGATTTCGATCGGCGTGGTGTGACCCTGTCGGAGTCGGTGGCGGTGCCGTTCACGGCGGTGCGCCAGACGGTCACCGCCCACGGCCCGGCGAGCGAGGCCGAGCTCGCGGCGGTGGCGCGCGAGGTCGAGTTGTATTGTCCCGTGGCACGGCTGTTTGTCGCCGCGGGAACCGACGTGATCACAGAGTGGAAAAAAGCCTGATATCAGGGCACACCGAGGAGGGGAAACCATGATCAAACGCCTGACCCAAAGCTGCCTCGCAGCGTCACTGTTACTCGGCGCGAGCGCCTTGCCCGTGGCAGCAGCGGAAACCATCAACGCCGTGGTGATCGACGGCTACCCGGCGCGCGCGCTCTGGGTGAAGGAGTTCACCAACTTTTTCATCCCGGAGATCGACAAGCGTCTGGCGGCGTCCGGCAACTACAAAATGGCCTGGCAGGAGAGCTACGGTGGCACCATCGTCAAGCCCAAGGGCGTGCTCGAGGGCATCAAGCTCGGACTCGGTGACATCGGCATCGTGACCACCATCTTTCACAACTCGAAGTTGCCCAGCCAGGCGATATCCGCGGTGACCCCGTTCGTTGCCGCGGACGCTCGCGCCGTTGCCAAGGCGGTCGACGAGATCGCCAAGGAATACCCGGCGATGCAGGCCGAGTTTGACGCACAGAACCAGGTCTATCTCGCGACCGGTGTCGTGCTCGACACCTACCAGATCTTCTCGCGCAACCCGATCTCCTCGCTCGCGGATGTCGAGGGCGGAAAGGTGGCGGGTGCCGGCATGAACCTGCGGTATCTCGAGGGCATCGAGGGGGCGGCCGGCGTGCGCGGTGGCCTGACCGACTTCTACAACATGCTGCAGACCGGCCTGGTCGACCACGCCATGCTCTGGCCCGAAGCCGCCAAGACCTTCAAGATCGCCGAGGTTGCGCCCTACATGCTGCGCGCGGACATCGGTGCGGTGAACTCCAAGACCATCACGGTCAACAAGCGCTACTGGGACAAACTGCCCGACGAGGTCAAAGGCGTGCTGCAGGAGGTCGCGGTGGCCTACCGGGACCATGTCGCCAGTATCGCGATGGACCGGGCGCAGGCCAGCCGTGACGCCTACGTCGAGGCAGGCGGCACCATCGTCGAGATGGACCCGGCCGAGCGCAAGGGGTGGGCGGAGGCGATGCCGAATGTCGCACACGAGTGGGCGGCGTCGCTGAACGGCAAGGGCCAGCCGGGCACTGACATGCTGGTTGCCTACATGGACAAGCTCAAGGCAGCCGGTTTCGAGCCGGTGGTGGATTGGGCAAACGGTGCACCCTGATCGCCGAAGACGGTGGGCGCGGTCGCGCGCAGTAGCGGACCGCGTGGCCCCGTGATGCGCACGGTCAAACGCCTGGCCGACGGCGTCGCCATCGTGGCGAACGCCGTCGGGACGGCGGTCGTGCTGATGCTGATCGCCGTCGTCAACTACGACATCATCGCGCGCAGTGTCTTCGGCAAGCCCTTTCTCGGCGCCGTCGAAGTGGTGCAGTTCTCGATGGTGCTGATCGTCTTCCTGCAGTTGCCCGACGTGGTGCGGGTCGGGCGCCTGACCCGCTCGGACGGTTTCCTGAGCCTGCTCGGTCAACACCGGGCGCGCGCATCGGACGGCCTGCGGCGGCTGATCGACCTGCTCAGTGCGGTGTTCATGGGCCTCATCGTGTACGCGATGTGGCCCGAATTCGTTGACATGTACGAGACGCGTGACTTCTTCGGGGTGCCCGGCGTGTTCACCGCGCCGTGGTGGCCGGTGAAGCTCGTGATCGTCTGCAGTGCCGCGCTCTGCGTCCTCCACTTCATCCTGCACGGTCTGCTCGGCACACAGAGCAACACCGGCCCCGCCCGAGGCGCGACGCGATGACCCCGATCGAGATCGGCCTGTGTTCGGTGGTGGCGATCGTGCTGCTGATCTACCTCGGTGTGTACATCCCGATCGCACTCGGGCTCGTCAGCTTTGTCGCCATCTGGTTCATGCGCGACAGTGTCGAGCTCTCGTTTGCGCTGCTCAAGATTGCCACCGGCGACAGCGCAATGGAGTACACCTTCGCGACCATACCGCTGTTCACCTTCATGGGTCTCATTGTCTCCAAGGCGGGGCTCGGTGCCGACGTCTACAGCGTCATGAACCAGGCATTTCGGCGGCTGACTGGTGGCATCGGCATGGCGACAGTCGGCGCCAACGCCGTGTTTGCCGCGGTGACCGGCTCCTCGATCGCGTCGGCCTCGGTGTTCTCCAAGATGGCGGTACCCGAGATGCTGTCGTTTCGCTACAACCCGCGCTTCGCCGTGGGCGTGGTGGCGGGCAGCTCCGTGCTCGGCATGATCATTCCGCCGTCGGCGATGCTGATCATCTACGCCTTCGTCGCCGAGCAGTCGGTCGGCGAGATGTTCCTCGCCGGTGTCGTGCCTGGCATTCTGCTGGCCGTGGCCTACGTGGTCGCGATTGCACTGCTCGGGCGATTCACGCCGGGTTTCGTCGGCGGACAGATGGCGCAGGCCAGTGCCTTGATGCCCTGGCCCGAGATCGCGGCCAAGACGCTGCCAACCCTCGCGCTGATCGCGGTCGTGCTCGGTGGCATCTACACCGGTTGGACCACGCCGGTGGAGGCGGGGGCGGCGGGTTCCTTGCTCGGCATACTGATTGCGGTGGTGCGCCGCCGTGTCACGTTCCGGGTGTTCTGGGAAACCGTGCTCGAGACCGGGCATATCACGGCGGCCATCCTGTTTCTGATCACCGCGGCCTCGATTTACGCGCGGATGCTGGGCCTCGCCGGCTTGCCGAACGAACTCTCGATGTTGCTCGCGGAGCGCGAGTTCAGCTTCTTCGGCATCATGGTGCTCTACGTGGTGCTCATGCTGTTTCTCGGCACCATTCTCGACACCGCCTCGATCATCCTGATCGTGGTGCCGCTCTTTCTGCCGGTCATCGAACCCATGGGCCTGAGCCTGGTGTGGTTCGGTATCGTCAGTGTCGTCGCGGCTGAGATCGGGCTGCTCACCCCGCCGCTCGGTTTGAGTTGTTTTGTCATCAAGGCAACGCTCGACGACGACCGCATTGCACTCAAGGATGTGTTTCTCGGTGCCCTGCCGTTCGCGTTCGTGATGCTGCTGGTGCTGGTCCTGCTGATCCGCTACCCGGCGTTGAGCCTGGCCATCTTGAACTGAGGATCCTTTCACCGTGCGCGACGTGTAAGCCGACAACCTGACCGACGTGTTCATGGCCTACCTGGGCGACGATGTGACCCCGCGCACTCGCGAGATCATGGGGGCGTTGGTGCGTCACCTGCACGACTTCGCCCGCGAGACCCGGTTGACCCACGCCGAGTGGCGCGAGGGCATTGCCTTTCTCGAAGCCTGCGGCGACATCTCCGACGCCGAGCGCCACGAGTTCGTGTTGCTCTCCGACGTACTGGGCCTGTCTTCGCTGGTGGACATGTTGCACAGCACGACAGAGGGCACCTCGTCCTCGGTACTCGGGCCGTTTCACATCACCGGCGCACCGAACCTGCCACTCGGTGGGGATTTGCGCGGCGATCTCGACGAGCCGGTGCTGCTGGTCGAAGGCCGGGTGACTGCGCCGTCCGGTGCGCCGGTGACCGGGGCCACCCTCGACATCTGGCAGACCGCGCCGAACGGCTTGTATTCCAGCCAGGACCCGGCGCAAGACGTATATTCCTTTCACGGCTTGCAGTCCGTAGACGCGGCCGGGCGGTACCGATTCACCACTGTGAAACCTGTGCCTTACACCGTGCCGTCCGACGGACCGGTCGGCGACATCCTGCGCAGCTGTGATCGCCACCCCTGGCGGCCGTCGCACCTGCATTTCATCGTATCGGCACCGGGCTTTCGCACCCTCGTGACCGAGGTGTTTCCCGACGATGATCCCTACCTCGACCAGGACACGGTGTTCGGCGTACGGCGTGATTTGGTAATGCACTACGAGAAACGGCCTGCGGCCGCGTTTCCAACTGATGGCTTCACGTTGTCCGGTCAGGTTGGCGACGTGTTCGACTACGTTGAATTCGATATGGTGCTCGCGCCGGAGCCGGCGTGAGCAGGCAGCTCAGCGTGCGGCGCTGAGTTCACCGTGGTCGAGCAGGCCGCTCAGAAAGGCACCGGTCAGACGGTAGTGGCTCAGTAGCCGCTCGGAGGCAAGGTCCACGTCGCGAGCCACCACCGCGTCGAGAATCCCCTGGTGTTCGTCCGCGACGTCGCGGCGTCGGTAGTTGAGTGCGCTGCCGGCGAGGTAGCGGTAGCGGATGTTGAGGTCGTAGAGCTGCGAGCAGAACTTCAACAGGATCGGGGCGTCTGTGTTGGCGATCAGCGCCATGTGAAACGCCTTGTGGTGCTGCTCGAAGCGCTCGGCGTCGGCCCGTTGCATGCGGTGGTGCGCGAGCACGACGCTCTCTTCCCAGGCGTCGGTTGCACCCGCGAAACTCTCGCGCAACGCGAGGTCCTCGAGGGTGCAGCGCAGCGTCAGGATTTCCTCGAAGTGCGCCGCGCTGATGCGAGCAGTGCGAAAGCCGCGTTGGTCGATTCGCTCGACCAGGTTGTCGCTCGTGAGCAGGCTCAGCGCCTCTCGGATCGGGGATGCGCCGATGGCCAGCCGCTGACGCAGGCCGTCGATCTTGAGCTTTTCACCCGGCGGCAGGGCACAGGTCACGATCAGGTGTCGCAGTGTGTCGTACGCCTGTTGCGTCTGTGACCCGGTGGCACCGGGTTGGCTCGTTGATTCGGGCATAGGGTGAAATAATATCGATATTCATGCCGTTTTCAACGAATCGCTCAGGTTTTCGGGGCTGTGGTCGGTGGATCGGGCTGCCCTTTGCTAAGGTTGCGTGACACGGGAGCGGCGTCGGCGCGACGCGAATCGAAACGGGTGTGCGGTATGCGAACAGCGGTCTTGGCTTTGGAAACGTCTGGCGTCATCGGCAGGCACAGCCCTCTGAAGGGCGCCTCGCGGCTGCTGAGCGTCGCGGTGGTGTGTGTCGGGCTCTCTGGCTGCGCAACCCTGTCCAAGGAAGAGTGCCTCAGCGCGGATTGGGCGGCGATCGGCGAGCGTGACGGGGCTGCGGGCTACGAACCGCAAGCCCGGTTTGCCGGCCACACCAAGGCGTGCGCCAAGGTGTCGATCACACCCGATCGGCTCGCGTGGAACAGCGGGTTTGATCGCGGTCTGGCACGCTACTGCACACCGCAGAACGGACTCTATGTCGGACAGCAAGGCAACAGCTATCAGGGGGTGTGCCCGGTGGCGACCGCCTCGGCATTTCTCGAGTCCTACCAGGTGGGCTACAACGCGTACACGGCCCAAAGCGAGCTCGACAGCGCCAAGCGGGACATCGAGAGCAAGCAGGACGAACTCTCGGAGGTGCTCAAAGGCTTTGCAGGCCTGTCACAGGCAGACCAGGTCAAGGCGCAGTTCGAGATCTCGGAGCTCAACCGCGACATCCAGGACCTGCAAACCGACCTGGTGCAACTGAGCGCCGAGGTTGCGCGTGCGGACGCCGCCGTCGAAGCGCACCGCCAGCGGTTGCTCAGCGGCTCCTGACGACAGCCGCTACAGCACCGCTTCGATGAGCGTCGGGCCGGCCGTGGACACGGCCTCCGTGAGCGCACGGTCGAGCTTCGTCACCGAATCGACCCGCGTCGCCGGTACGCCCATGCCGCCAGCCAGCTGGACAAAATCCAGCGTCGGGTCGTCCAGGCGCATCATGCTGCGTGCGACATCCCCGATCTGATCGCCTTGCTGTGCACCGACGTTGCGCAACTCGTGTTGCAGGATACGGTAGGCCCGGTTGGCGTAGACGATGGTCACCACGTTCAGCTGCTCGCGCGCCTGCGTCCAGAGTGCCTGCAGCGTGTACATCGCGCTGCCGTCGGCCTGCAGGGCAATGACCTGGCGGTCGGGGCAGGCGACGGCAGCACCGGTGGCGAGGGGCGGGCCGGCCCCGATCGACCCCCCGACGATCTGCAGGTGATCGTGCGGTGCCGCACGCGGGGTGAACTGCAGCAGGTCGCGTCCGCCGGTGATCGCCTCGTCGACCAGCACGGTCTGTTCGGGCAGACGACAGGCGACGACCGCGTTGACCAGCGTCGGTGTCAAAGCCGCGTCCTGCGGCAGGCTGAGGGCGTCGCTCGGTGCCTGCGGCGGAGCCGGCCCCACGCCGAGCACGTCTGCCAGCGCCTGCAGGGTCGCGGGTCCGTCGGCGTCCACGCCGGCGAGTTCGACGACCTCACAGCCCGGCGGCAGCATCGAACTCGGGGTCTGCGGATAGGCAAAGAACCCCACCGGGGCGGCCGTGCAGACCAGCACGACCTGCTCGATGTCGGCGAGCAAGGCCAGCGCCTGGTCGACCGGGTAGGGCACCGGTTGGATGGGTGTGCGGCCTCGACCGCGGGCGGTGCGGGCGTTCGAGCTCGGTGACAGCAACCGGGCGTCGCAGTGAGCCGCGATCGCACCGGCGAGTGCGAGTGGCTTGGCGTGCAGGCAGGCGCCGCCAACGAGCAGGGCGGTGCGCTTGCCGTTTCGCAAGCGTCGTGCAGCCGCGTCGATGCGCTCGGCCTCGACGGTGAGCGCCGCTGCGGGTGCGACGCGGGCTGCTGCCGCCCCGGCTGGGTCCCAGGCCGCGTTGCCGGGCACAACAAGGCTTGCGATCTTGCCGTTGCAGGCCCGCGCCGCGGCCACGCAGTCCGCCGCGTCCGCGGCCAGGGAGGTGGCGTCTGGCGTGAGCTTGACCCAGTCCGAGAGCGGCGAGGCGAGGCCCACCACATCAGCCGTCAGCGGGGCGTTGTGCTCGACGTGCCAGGTCGCGTGGTCGCCGATCAGGTTCACCATGGCGGAGCCGGCCTTGCGCGCGTTGTGGATGTTCGCGAGCCCGTTGGTCAGCCCCGGTCCGCAGTGCAACAGCGTGGCTGCAGGCACGCCAGTCATGCGCGCGTAGCCGTCCGCAGCGCCGGTGACCACGCCCTCGAACAGGCCGAGTATGCAGCGCGGCCCGTCGAGCCGGTCGAGTGCCGCCACGAGGTGCATCTCGGAGGTGCCCGGGTTGGTGAAGCAGACGTCGATTCCGCTGGTCGAGAGGGTCTCGACCAGCGTCTCGGCGCCGTTGTGCAGTGCGCTCATGGTGACTCGCTCAAAGCACCTCGAACAGCCCGGCCGCGCCCATGCCGCCGCCGATACACATGGTACACACGACGTACTTGACGCCGCGCCGTTTGCCTTCGATCAGCGCGTGGCCGACCAGCCGTGCGCCGGACATACCGTAAGGGTGGCCGACCGAAATGGCCCCACCGTCGACGTTCAGACGGTCGTCTGGAATACCAAGGGTGTCACGGCAATACAGCACCTGCACCGCGAAGGCTTCATTCAGCTCCCAGAGGCCGATGTCGTCGACGGCGAGCTTGTGTTGTTCGAGCAGCTTCGGCACGGCGAAGACCGGGCCGATGCCCATCTCATCGGGCTCGCAGCCCGCCACGGTCATGCCGACGTAACGCCCGAGCGGCGAGAGCCCACGCCGCTCGGCTTCGCGCGCCTCCATCAGCAGGCTGGCCGAGGCACCGTCGGACAACTGGCTGGCGTTGCCCGCGGTGATGAACTGGCCGGCCTTCACCACCTGGCCGTCCTTGAACACCGGGTTCAGCCCGGCGAGGTTCTCGATCGAGGTCCCTGGCCGGTTGCCCTCGTCCTTCTCGAGCACGACCTCGCGCTCGCTGATCTCCTTGCTCTCCTTGTCCATGACCAGCATGGTGGCGGGCAGGGGGACGATCTCGGCATCAAACCGGCCGGCGGCCTGGGCGTCAGCTGTGCGTTGCTGGGACTGCACGGCGTAGGCGTCCTGCACCTCGCGCGACACGCCGTAGCGGTCGGCGACGGTCTCCGCGGTTTCAAGCATCGTCATGTAGACCGCCGGTGTGTGCTCGACCAACCAGGGGTCGGTGGCGCGGTGGCGGTTCATGTGCTCGTTCTGCACCAGACTGATCGATTCGACGCCGCCGCCCACGGCGATCTGCATGCCGTCGTGGACGATCTGTTTGGCGGCGGTGGCGATGGCCATCATGCCGCTCGCGCACTGGCGGTCGAGCGACATGCCGGCGACGGTCACGGGCAAACCGGCGCGCAAGGCCGCCTGACGGGCGATGTTGCCGCCGGTTGAACCCTGCTGCAGCGCGGCGCCGAGCACGACGTCGTCGACGTCGGCCGGGTCGACACCGGCGCGTTCGACGGCGTGTGCGATCGCGTGGCCCGCGAGCGTCTGCGCAGGGGTGTTGTTGAACGCGCCGCGGTAGGCCTTGCCGATCGGCGTCCGGGCGGTGGATACGATGACGGCGTCACGCATGGGGGTGTCCTCAGGAGAGCGAAGTAGCGGCCCGCGCGGCGAACCGACGGGTCTGGTCAAACGCGCTTTGCAGGTCGTGCGACACGGCGGTGTCGCAGATCTCGTCGAACCGGGCGGCGACGTTTTCGGGTGTGTTGTCTGCAGCCGGCAGCAGGATGCCGTCGGTTTCGGTGACCACGGTCTGAGCGTAGCAGCCGGCGCCCGCTGCGAGGATGACGCGCGATGGCGCGGCCTCGCTGACGAGGTAGAGCAGGCCGGGTGTGATGGTCTCCGGTTGCAGCAGGGGCAGCGCCTCGGCGGGCAGCAGGCTCTCGGTCATGCGCGTCGCCGCGGTCGGGGCCAGCGTGTTGACGCGGATGTCATCGCGTTGCCCCTCGAGGTGGAGCACGTTCATCAGGCCGAGCATCGCGGCCTTGGCCGCGCCGTAGTTGCTCTGTCCGAAGTTGCCGTAGAGGCCGGACGCCGACGACGTGAACACGACGCGGCCGTAGCCCTGTTCGCGAAACACCGGCCACAGGCGGTGGGTGCAGTTCACACTGCCGCCGACGTGCACCGCCATCACGGCGTCGAAGTCGTCGAGGTCCAGTTTGGCGAAGGTCTTGTCGCGCAAAATGCCGGCGTTGTTGACGAGGATGTCCACGCGTCCCCACGCCGACAGCGCCGCGTCCACCATCGCATCGACTTCGTCGCGGTCGGCGACGTTGGCGCCGCTCGCCATCGCTTCACCGCCGTTGGCCTCGATCTCGGCAACCACGGCCTCGGCGGCGGCCGACGACCGACCCTGGCCGTCACCGGCGGTGCCGAGGTCGTTGACCAGGACCTTGGCGCCGCGCGCGGCGAGCCCGAGTGCATGTGCACGGCCCAGTCCGGTGCCGGCGCCGGTCACGACCGCAACGCGGCCGTCAAAGCGGATGCTCATGGGGAATCCTTGACGTACTGTCGCGTGATCCACTCGGCGACGAGGGCCGGTTTGTCGTGGCCCTCGATCTCGACGGCCACATCGAAGGTGGTGGTCTGCTGTCCCGGTGTACTGAGGTCGCGCGCCGCAACGCGGAAGACCCCGCGGACACGCGCACCGCTCGGCACAGGCGACACGAAGCGCACGCGGTTGAAGCCGTAGTTGACAGCCATCGCGACGGACCCGTCCCGCGGCAGCACATCCATCGCCATCGCCGAGAGCAATGACAAACTCAGGAACCCGTGCGCAATCGTGCCGCCAAACGGCGTCTCGGCGGCGGCGCGCACCGGGTCGGTGTGGATGAATTGCGGGTCGTGCGTGACCTCGGCAAAGGTGTCGATCGTGTCCTGCGAGACCGTGAACCAGCGCGATGGGGGCAGGCTGTCAGGTTGATCGGGCATCAGTCCGCCTGTGCCCGCTCGAAGATCGACGGCCCGGTGGTCACGTTGATGCCGCCGCTGAGCGGTATCACCGCGCCGGTGACGTAGCTCCCGGCCAGGCCGCAGAGGTACTGCACCGTGCCCGCGATGTCTTCCTTGCGCCCGACGCGGCCGGCCGGCACGCCGTCGCCGACCCGCGCCCGTGTCGCTTCGTCGGCGGTGGCGAAGGCGGTCATGTTGCTGACAAAGGGCCCGGGGGCCAGCGCGTTGACCGTGATCGCGTCGCCGGCGAGCTCCTTGGCGAGGATGCGGGTCATCTGGTGTACGGCGGATTTCGAGAAGGCGTAACTGTACGCCCCGTCGCCCATCGGGATTTCACCCATGACCGAGCCGACGTTGATCACCCGAGCCGGGTCGTCGAGCGTGCCTGCCTCGCGCAGGCGCGGTAGCAGAGCCTGGGTCAGCATGAACATGCCCGTGACGTTGACCGAAAAAACCCGGTCGAAAGCGGTGTACGGGAACTCGCCGAGCGGCGCCCCCCAGGTGGTGCCGGCGTTGTTCATGAGAATGTGCAGCGGGGTGTCGCGCGCATCGAGTGTGGCAACCAGCTCGGCGATACCCACCTCGGAGCTCACGTCACCGCTCAAGCCCTCGGCGCGGCCCGGGGCGTCGAGGGCGTTGAGCGCGTCGGCCGCTGCGGCACAGGCGTCGCCCTTGCGGCTGGCGATCAGCACCGTGGCGCCGGCACAGACCAGACCCTCGGCGGCCATCAGACCGATGCCGGTTGCCCCGCCGGTGACCAGGGCCGTCTTGCCGTGCAAGCTGAACAGAGACTCGGGCGTCATGGGGTGTCCTTGGGTCGGAGCGACTGCGCGCAAAGCGTGAATGGTACCTGTTCTCCAGAAGTCGGTGGTGTCGCGCGCAGCGGGCGTTCGGCCGCGGAGCGCGGCGCAATCCGGCGTGGCGGCGGGCTGGTCCAGTGTGCTGGACCAATTCCCGGTCATAGCCCATTTGGATAGTCACGCGTGGAATTGTTTGTTACAACTGAACAAATTGGTATGACATGTTCAGTTTTCGGGGTCACGCATCCGCATGGATATCCTCAGAGGTTTTCGCCAGCTGCAAACGCTCGGCGAAACCGGCAACTACCGCAAAGCGGCAGCGCGGCTCGGCATGACCCACTCCGCGCTGAGTCAGTCGATTGCCCGACTGGAGCAGCACTACGGGGTGACCCTGTTCGTGCGCGGCAAACGCGGCACCGTGCCCACAGCCATCGGCCGACGGTTGCTGGAGTCGGCGTCGATTGCCCTCGCCGAGATGGAGCGCGCCGAGCGTGACGTCGCGCAGATGCGTGACAACGGCTCGGGTTCCCTGGTCATCGGTGCGGACCCGAACCTCAGCGAATCGCTGTTGGCGCCCGTGTTGATCGAGCTGATGCAACACAGCTCGGACGTTCGGATTCGCGTGCACAGTTGCAATTGGAACGGGTGCACCGAAGCCCTGCGCGAAAAGCGCATCGACCTGTACATCGGTCTGCCACCCGAGCACTTTGACGACAGCATCACCTGGGACGAGATGCCGCTCGCACCCCCGTTGCCGTTGTGCCGCAGGTCGCACCCGCTCGCGTCGCGCGAAACGGTGACCTCGCGCGACGTGGTGCAGTACCCGGTGCTCGCCGGCGATGTGCCGGACTGGTTGCTCGAGAAAATCCGCGGTGGCTGGCCGGATCAGTTCAAGAACATCGAGGAGTTCCGCTCGGTTTTCCTGACCACCCACGACATGGGCTTGTTGCGCCAGCTGCTGTTGTCCACCGACGCGGTGGCGGTGGTGTCGCCCTTGCTGTTCCGCCAGGTGGGGCGTGAAGACCAGATTGCGGTATTGCCGGTGGACGGGTACCCGCTCACCGGTGCCGTGCCGGGGGTAGTTGCCCGCCTGCGCGACCTGCCGTTGTTGCCGGTCGCCGACCAGCTCTGCACCCGCATGCGCGAGATCGCCACCCGCGCCGCGGAAAAACACGGCGGGTGAGCCCCAACCGCGCCGCCGTAGCGCCTGATGATCAGGCGCCGCGCACCCCGTAGCCCAGCACCGCCTCGAGCGCGTCGAGTGCGGTCTGCCACTGGGTCAGCGGCACCTTGATCGTGTGCATGCCGAGTCGACGGGCCGGCTTGAGGTTCACGCCGAGGTCATCCAGGAAAACGCAACGCGTCGGCTCGACGCCCAGGCGCTCGCACATCAGCGTGTAGATCGCGGGTTCGGGTTTGCGCAGGCCGACGGTTGCGCTTTCGAGCACCACCTCGAAGCGGTCGAACACCCGCGCAACGTCACCGCGCTGGTCTGCTTTGACCCAATCGCTGGCGGTACTCCCCGGCGTGTTGTTGGTGATGCAGCCTGTCTTCACGCCCCGGGACACCAGCTGAGCGTGCGCCTGCACCATCCCGTCTCGCAGTGGCAACGACAGCAGGTCCATCAGGTCGCGGCCCGCAACCGGGTGGCCTGCTGCGGTGGTCTCGGCGAGGAACGCGCGGTCGAAGGTGTCGAAATCGAGTTCGCCGCGCTCGAACTGCGAGAACGCGCCATCGTCCATGCGCGCCTTGATCACACCCGCGAGAAAACGCTCGGGCAAGCCGTGCCGGGACTCGAAGGCGGCGAATTGGGTGAGCGGTGATTCGGTGAACACGCCACCGAAATCGAAAATGACGGCGTCGACGGGGTGAGCAGCAGCGGTCATGGAGTCGGATCGGGTGGGGTGTAAGCGGGTGTGGTCGGCGCAGCGCGGCGCTGGCGACAGGCGTGGCGGACACGCCGTGGCTGGTGCATGATGACACACCTTCTCGCCACGCTGCCCGACTGCATGAGCGCGCGACCCGAACCGCTTTCCCGAGCCGACTTTCCCCGCTTTTACCCGATTCCGCTGCGCTGGGCGGACGTCGACGTGTACGGCCACGTGAACAACGCGGTTCACTACCAATTGTTCGACACGGCCGTGAACGGGCCGCTGGTGGACGCCGGGCTGCTCGACCCGGCACGGGGCGACGCTGTGTTCCTGGTGGTCGATTCCGGTTGCAGTTACTTTCGCGAAGTGCGGTTTCCGCAGACCCTCGACGCCGGCGTGCGGGTGGACCGACTCGGGCGGACGGCGGTGACCTACACCGTGGGCCTGTTCGAGTCCGGTGACGCGTTGGCGGCGGCGCAGGGGCACTTCGTGCACGTGCACGTGGATCGGTCCGCGCGCACGCCCGTGCCGATCACCGACGCCTTGCGCGCTCATTTGGCAACCCTGGTACCGGCGGACGAGGGCGATGACCGTGGATGAGAGCAGCTGGCCCACCCCCGCACACTTCGAGCAGGCCTACCCCCTGCAGGCACACCTCGGGTTCGAGATGCGGGTCTGGGATGCGGATCAGGTGGTCATTCAGCAGCCGATCGTGCCGCACATCGGCAACCGCTATGGCATCCCGCACGGCGGCGTCTACGGCGTGCTGTTGGACACCGCCATGGGCTACGCCGGGTGCTACACCGGCGACCCGAAACGCAAGCTGCTGGCAATGACCTTGTCGATGACCGTCAATTTTGTCGCCCAGCCCGCAGGCGAGCTGTTGCTGGCCAGCGCGCGCAAACGCGGCGGCGGCCGACGCACCTTCTTTGCCGACGGCGAGGTGCGCGACGACCTCGGGACGCTGGTGGCGACCGGCAGCGGCGCGTTCCGCTACCGGTCGGCCTGAGCGCCGAGGCGGCTCAGTCGCGCAGGCCCGCCATCACGCGGTAGAGGTGCTGATCGCGGTCGCCGAGTTGGTGGTCGAGCATGGTCAGCCGTTTCGCGTAGTGCGACACGCTGTACTCCCAGGTCATCGCAATGCCGCCGTGCATCTGAATCGCTTCTTCGGCGACGAGTTGCCCGGTGCGTCCGATGAGGTTCTTGGCCATCGACACAGTGCGTGAACCGTCCGCCTTGGCGAGCCGGTCGGCGGCGAGCTGGGTGATCGAGCGCGATTGCTCGATTTCAATCGAGAGGTCGACAAACCGGTGCTGCAGCGCCTGGAAGGCGCCGATCGGCACACCGAACTGCTTGCGGGTACCGAGGTACTCGAGCGTGGTGTCGCGCAACACATCCATGATGCCCACCGCCTCGGCACACAGCGCGAGCGCCCCGGCGTCCAGCGCCGCGTGCAACGCCGTTTCGGCGTCGGCGATGAGCAGGGTGGCCGGGGTATCACGCAGGTAGACCTCCGCCGCTCCGCCGCCGTCGATCAGCGCGTAGCCGTGCAGCTCGACCGCGGACGCGTCCACGGCGAAGAGCGCCGTCCGTCCGTCCAGTTGGGCTGCCACGAGCAGATCGGTGGCGGCCGGTGCGCCGTAGACGACACTCTTGCGGCCGTTCAGCGTGGCCTCGCCGTCGCCGTGTGAGGTTGCCCGGGCCTGCAACGGCTCGAGTTCGAACCAGGTGTCCGGTTCGTCGATGGCCACGGCGTAGCGCGCGTTGCCGGTCACGGCGGCCTCGGCCCGGTCGCTGCCGGCGCTCGAGAGCAGCTGGATGGCCAGCAACTGCGGCAAGACCGGTTCGCAGCACAGCGCGCGGCCGAGGCGCTCGAACACCGTCGTGATGTCGAAACCGTGACCACCGAGGCCGCCGGCCTCCTCGGTGGCCAGGGCGGCAAACGCGCCCATCTCGCTCAACGCCTGCCAGGTGGCGGCGTTGCTGTAGGGTGCGTTGAAGGCAGTGTCGTCGCGTTTGGCGACATCGCAGTGCTCGGCCAGCAAGCGGTCGAGCGCGTCGCTGATCATGCGACGCTCTTCGGTGGCTTCGAAGTTCACCGGCGGGCCCCCTGGGTCATCTTGGTCAGTATGTTGCGCTGAATCTCGTTGGAGCCGCCGAAGATCGACAGTTTCCGGTTGTTGAAATAGCGCGCGGCGTTGCGGGCCTGAGTGTCATCGACCAGCGCGTGGTTGCCCGCGAGCGCCTCCGCCGGGAACGGGGCGGCCGCGGGGCCGAGCGCACGGCGCGCCAGGTCGTTCAGGGTCTGGTGGATGACCGTGCCCTTGATCTTCAGCATCGAGGCCTCGGGGCCGGGGCTGCCTTGCGCCTGGCTCAACATGCGGAGGTTCGTGATCATCATCGCGGCGAGGTCGATCTCCACTTCGGCGATGCGCGCTGCGAACAGTGGGTCGTCGATCAGCGCACGGCCGTTTCGCCGGCTGCTTGCCGCTACCTCTTTGAGCTTGACCAGCGTCTGGCGCGATAGGCCGACACCGGCGATGCCGGTGCGCTCGTGGCCGAGCAGGAATTTCGCGATGGTCCAGCCCTTGTTCTCCTCGCCAACGAGGTTTGCCACCGGCACCCGCACGTCGGTGAAGAACACCTCGTTGACTTCGTGGCCACCCTCGATGAGTTTGATCGGGCGCATTTCGATGCCGGGTGTGTCTAGGTCGACCAGCACGAAGCTGATGCCTTCCTGCGGCTTGCCCTCGCTGCTCGTGCGCACCAGGCAGAAGATCTTGTTGGCGTGCTGCCCGAGCGTGGTCCAGGTTTTCTGGCCGTTGATCACGTAGTGGTCACCGTCACGGTCGGCGCGGGTGCGCAGGCTCGCGAGATCGGAGCCCGCACCAGGCTCGGAGTAGCCCTGGCACCACCAGTCGTCGCCGTTGAGGATGCGCGGCAGGTAATGGCCCTGCTGTTCCGGTGTGCCAAAGGCGATGAGCACCGGCCCGAGCATGTTGAGCCCGAACGGGATGGTGCGCGGTGCACCGGCACGCCAGGCGGCCTCGTCGTAGAGGTACTGCTGCACCGGGTCCCAGCCGGTGCCGCCAAACGCCGTCGGCCAGGTCAGCGCGAGCCAGCCTTTGTCATTGAGGATCGCTTGCCAGCGCTCGGTGTCGGCCTTGCCGATGGACTCGCCGCGGTGCACCTTCTCGGCGATGTCGCGCGGCAGGTGATCGGCCAGAAAGCGTTCCACCTCCGCTTGAAAGGCCCGCTCCTCGGGGCTGAATTCGAAATTCATGCTGTGTGTCTCCCAGTGCCCGTCGCAGCCGCGGCCGGGGTTGCCCATGCTGTGCGCGGTGTCAGGCGGTGTTGAGGTCAGCGAAACGGCCGCCCGAGGTCGCCATGCTGCGCAGCAACTCGGGCACCTGCCAGTAGTGTGGATCGTCTTCGGCCCAACGCTCGATGCGTGACACCAGCTCGGCTGCACCGAGGGTGTCGGCGTAGTGCAGGGGGCCACCGCGTTGGCGCGGAAAGCCGTAGCCGAACAGAAACACCGTGTCGACGTCGACGGGGCGGAGTGCGATACCGTCCTCGACCACGCGCACCGCTTCGGAAATCATGGCGGTCATGTAGCGGTCGACAATCTCGTCGTCGGCGAATGCGACCGGCGTGATGCCGGCTGCGGCGCGCTCGGCGTCGAGCATGGCGTCGACTTCCGGGTGCGCGGTTTTCGTGCCGCTGCGGTAGTCGTAGAACCCGCGCTGCGTCTTGCGGCCGAACCACCCCTGCTCGCAGATGCGGTCGGCCACACCGACGTCGCGTTCTGCGGCCGGTCGGCTCGCCGCCAGGCGTTTGCGCGTCGCCCAGCCGATGTCGAGCCCGGCCAGATCGGAGACGGCAAACGGCCCCATGGCGAAGCCGAACTGCTCGAGCGCAGTGTCGATCTGGCTGTAGTGGGCACCGTCGAGCATCAGGTAATCGGCCACTTTGCGAAAATGACCGAGGATCCGGTTGCCGATGAACCCGTCGCACACACCGGCGCGCACGGCGACCTTGCGCAAGCGCTTGCCGAGTGCAAAGCCGGTTGCGACCACGTCGGGTGCGGTCTTCTCGCCGACGACGACTTCCAGCAGCCGCATGATGTGCGCCGGCGAGAAGAAGTGCAGACCGAGCACCTGTGACGGGCGACCGGTCTGCGCTGCGATGACATTGATGTCGAGGTAGGACGTGTTGCTCGCGAGCAGGGCGTCAGGCTTGCAAAGCATGTCGAGTTTGGCGAAGAGGTCTTTCTTGACGTCCATGTCCTCGAAGACCGCTTCGATGACAAGGTCGACGTCGGCGAGGTCGTCGAGTGCGGTGCTCAGCGTCAACGCGTGTTCGACGATCGCCTCACGTTTGGATTCGCTGAGCTTGCCGCGTTTCACGGCGCCGTCGAGGTTGGACAGGATGGCGCCGCGAGCGCGGTCTAGCCCGGCCTCGTCCATCTCGACCAGCGTGACCGGCAAGCCGGCAAACAGCGCCGCGGTGGCGATACCCGATCCCATGGTGCCGCCACCGACGACGCCGAGCGTGGCGATGTCCCGCGGGGTCTCGGTTGCCTCGGGGATCTTCTGCACCGCGCGCTCGGCGAAAAAGGCGTGCACCAGGCCGCGGTGCTGGTCGGTCGCCATGCACTCGGCGAACAGCTCGCGTTCACGGCGCAACCCGTCTTCCAGCGGCAGGGTGGCGGCGGCCACGGCATCAACACACTTTTGTGGCGCGACCAGCAGCGGGGCACGTTTGGCGACTGCGGCGCGGGCGGCGTCGATGGCCGCGGCGTTGTCCTCGACGGCAATGTCGCGGATGCGGCGGGTGGCGAGTGCGCCTGATCGCACGGCCTCTGCGCTGGCGAGCGCGACGGTTCGGGGGTCGCCGTCTTGAACGTCATCGAGCAGACCGAGCGCCACGGCCTCATCCGTGCCGAGTCGACGCCCGGAGGCAATGTACTCTGCGGCCTTCTCCAGGCCGGACAACCGCGGGGCGCGCTGGGTGCCGCCAGCCCCGGGAATGATGCCGAGCGACACCTCCGGGAAACCGAGTTGAACACCCGGTAGACCGACACGGGCATGGCAGCCGAGCGCAATCTCCAGACCGCCACCCAGCGTGGTGCCATGCACCACGGCAACCACCGGTTTTTCGGACGCCTCAAGGTGCGAACACACCGCGCCCAGCATCGGCTCGATCGGGGGCTTGCCAAACTCGCGGATATCGGCGCCCGCAGTGAACGTGCGGCCGGCGCCGATGACAGCGATGACTTCAACGGTCGGATCGGCGTTGGCCCCGTCGACACAGGCGACGAGGCCCTGCCGCACAGCGGCGCTGGCCGCATTGACTGGGGGGTTGTCAACGGTGATCAACGCGGTGGACGCGACGACCTCCAGGGTGACCGGATCGCTCATGCGGGCCTCTCTGCGTGTGGGATGGCGGCGGTAACGGGCCAGTCTACCTGACTGCGGTGCGTGCGTTGCCACGCCTGCCGAATTCTGCGCATCGGTTGGCCGGTGGGTCCGAGGCGGTTGCACGCGGTGCCGAAAACCGCACGGTGGTCACGCGTGTTGCCGCGTGACGGGTGACACGCCGTGCGGGTGCTGCACCGGGTGTGCGTCCGGACCTGTCGTTTGGGCGTCGGTTTGTCGTTGGCGCGTGCGCAAGCCGATTGCCCGGTTGTGCGGGGATCACCGCCGCGAATCAGGAGACGGGTATTCCGGTGAATATCGATTTACATCGACATGCGCCTGTCAATTAACTGTCGCAATGCTTGCTTAATTTCAGTGCGCATGGATAATCGAACGCGCTTGATTAACCAATAAGGAGTGTTGAAAATCATGCAATCTACAGCGTTAAATCTGACCGCAACGGCTGCCGCGTCCGAGGCAGTGGAATCTTGCACATTTCTCGGTGACGGCGTCGAGCTTTTCGGCTGCTACGCCGCAGACGACGCCAACGCATTTGCCGGCACCGGCTCCGAACTGTACGGCTGCTACGCCGCCCGTTCGTCGGCCACAGCGGTGTCGGGCGACGGCGCCGAGTTGTTCGGCTGCTACCAGGCGTAGTGCGTCGGGTGCTGATGGATCAGCTCCCGATTCAGCTTGTCACATGCACCTCCGCACGCATCGACGCGTCGGGGTGAAGTGTTGTGTAGCCGGG
>JBCCUP010000059.1 GCA_039196715.1 Pseudomonadota bacterium | reverse complement strand
GGGCAGGGAAGTATTTCCGCCGACGGACGCCGAGTGGCGGTTGTCATGCACGGCGGTGGCGACGGCGCTCTGGTGGCACTCGACTTGGAAACGCAAACGGTTGTTGGTGGACTTCGCTTTGCAGGAAAAGATGGTCCTGGCGAAAACGAAATCGCGTCGATTTCGCCCAACGGGCGATACCTGCTAACCAGTGGTCAGTACGATGACCTTTATGGCACCAGCTTTGGTTCCAGCAAGCTTCAGCTCTACGCCTACGACTTACTCGACCTGCGACATTCAAATCGGCAGCTTGCCTATGTGCACGGTGGACACTTTGACGTCGGCGAGAACGATGCGGGACAACAGGTGATAGTTGCAATCGGCTACAACCCGCTTGCCGGCTGGGCCGGAAGAACGACGACTGGCGGTGAAACCGCTGGCATCTTTGCGTACAACCTTGACACACAACAGATGACACACATCACAGGCACTGCCTTGTGGGACAACAGAGGTATGCCGGCCGGTCACATGTCTATGCCGCTGGACGGCCGAGGCGTAGCCGTGTTGTCGTCCTACCAAGGTGGACACCCGGACAGCAACCCAATAGCGCAAAACAATGCCATCATCGCCATTGACGTCGACACAAATGAGGTTGCCTGGCTGGGCTGGGACGAGGGTGACAACACTGGGCTTGAACCTGCTGGTGGAACCAGTGGTTACTACGCTCAGCCGCACGTGTCACTGGTTCAAAGCGCTCAGTATGCTGACGGCAGCACAGGGTGGAAATGGGCTTGGGGCAGCGACAATCGCTCGACAGGCAGTGCAGCAGACTTCTACGTAGGAGAGCTGATCTGCAATTAGCGCACGAGCTGACAGTGTGAGTGTTGACTGATTACTGCCCGATGAAACTGCCGCTCTGAAGCTGTTCGAGCGCGGTTCGGATCTCCTCGGCCGTGTTCATCACGATCGGGCCGTGCCACGCGACGGGCTCCTGGATCGGGCGCCCCGAGCACAGCAGGAAACGCACACCCTCCGGCCCCGCAGCGACGCGCACCTCGTCCCCTGCACTGAACAGCACCAGCGAGCGGTTGCCAGCGGGTTCGCGCACCAGGATTTCCTCGCCGCCGGCGCCGACGGACTCGTGCAACACCCCACGCGGCGCCGACGCGTCGCGGAAATCGGCGCTGCCTGCAAACACGTAGGCAAAGGCCTGCCGCCAGGTGTCGACCGGCAGCACCTTGACCGTGTTCGGCGGCACACTGATGTCGAGCACCATCGGCTCGGCCGCCAGGCCATCCACCGGGCCGGTCTTGCCCCAGAAGTGGCCACAGAGTACCCGCGCGACCGCGCCGTCGTCCTCGACGGCCACCGGGATGGCCTCGGGCGCGATGTCCTGATACCGCGGCGCGCACAGCTTGTGTTTCGCCGGCAGGTTGGCCCACAACTGGAAGCCGTGCATGCGTCCGGACGCGTCCCCGCGCGGCATCTCCTGGTGGAGGATGCCGCGCCCGGCGGTCATCCATTGCACCGAGCCGGCGCCGAGTTCGCCGTGGTTGCCAAGGCTGTCTCCGTGTTCGACGGTGCCGGCCAACACGTAGGTGATCGTCTCGATGCCGCGGTGCGGGTGCCACGGAAACCCGCGAAAATAGGCTTCCGGGTTCTCGTTGCGGAAATCGTCGAACAGCAGGAAGGGGTCCGTGCGCGCGGTGTCGCCGAATCCGAAGGCCCGGTGCAGCTGCACACCGGCTCCCTCGAGCGTGGGCCGGGCACGGCTGTGGCGGCTGACCGAGCGTGTGCTCATGGCATTGTCCGGGGCCGCGCGGTGCGTGAATGTGGTGGTGTTCGCAGGCTCCGCACGATCACGGCAGGGACACCGTCAATCCGTCGTCAGCGTCGACGGTGTGGGGCAAGACCCGCAAGTTGCGCTTGGCGGTCTGGTTCCGGTAAGCGCGACCGGCCCAGTCGTAGCGCTCGCCGCGGCACTTGTCGGCAAACCCGCCTGCCCACGGTATGCCCTGAAACTCGTCCTCGGACGGGGGCAACAGCTCGAGTTCACACTGCAAGGCGGTACCCAAGGCCTCGATCACGAGGAAGCGCGGGTCGACGCCGCGGTGCACCGCGTCCACGCCGTCGGGTTCACGGCTCAGCCAGGACGCCGCGTCGTTGACGCGGCTGTCATCGAGACTGCCGAGCTCCGCGTCGCCGCGCCGCACCACCAGCACTGGCAGGTTGCCGATGGCGGTGCGGATGGCTTCACCCGGTACGAGCGCGGCGGCGTCGACGTAGATCGATACACGTTGGGTGGTCACGGTTGGCCAGATGCTGCCCAGCAACACCACCACCAGGCCGCCGAAGATGAGCAACGCGCCGGCCTTGACCAGGCGGACCAGCACACGCCGCCGTGCCGCACTCACCGATCAGACCATCCAGCGGCTCTGCGTGAGCCGATCCCACCATTTGACCGCGACGCGGTCGAGCATCTCGGCCGCGCCCATGCCGAGGCGCTCGCGCAGTGATTTGTGCTCGACAAAGCGGACATCGTAGACGTTCACCTCCTCGACGCGCTTGATCAGGTAGTCGTCCGAGGTGCTGACTTCGTCGATCAGTTTCATCCCGAGGGCACGGCGCCCGTACCAGGTTTCACCCGTGGCGATCTGGTCGATATCGACTTGCGGCCGGTGCTCGCTGACGAACTCCTTGAACAGCACGTGCGTCTCCTCGAGTTCCTCGATGAATTTCTGCCGACCCTCGTCGGTGTTTTCGCCGAACACGGTGAGAGTGCGCTTGTACTGACCGGCCGTCAGCAGCTCGAAGTCGATGTCGTTCTTCTTCAGCAGGCGGTGGACGTTGGGCAGCTGGGCGACCACCCCGATCGAGCCGAGCACGGCAAACGGGGCTGCGACGATCCGGTTCGCGACGCAGGCCATCATGTAGCCGCCGCTCGCGGCCACCTTGTCCACGCACACCACGAGTTGGACCTTGGCCTGCACGATGCGGTCGAGCTGAGACGCCGCAAGGCCATAACTGTGCACCATGCCGCCGGGGCTCTCGAGTTTGACCACGACCTCGTCGCCGGGGCGCGCAACGGCCAGCACCGCCGTGATCTCGCGGCGCAGGTTCTCGTTGGCACTGGCGCGGATGTCACCCTCGAAATTCAGCAGAAACAGGCTCGGTTTGTCCGGCACCGCCTCGGGCTCAACGCGCCCCGCGAGACGCTTGCGGGCCATCTTGGCCTCTTTGCGCCGCGCCTTGCGCTCGGCCTTTTCACGCGCCTTGCGGGTCTTCTCCTCGCGCTTGATCTGGTCGGGATCGAGCAGGTGCTCGCGCAACGCGAAGCGCAGGTCCTCCAACACATCGTTGATTCTGCGCACTTCGACGCGGCCGTCGCCGGGCCGGCGTTCATGGCGTTGCGAGGCGACGAAGCCCACCGCAATCAGCACCGCGACCAACACTGTCAGCACTTTGGCGAAAAACAACCCGTATTCGAAGAAAAACGCCGCCACGGCGAGGCCCCACATGTCAAAACCCAATCATAGCGGCTGAGCCGCCGGGTCGCCGACGTCGGATTGGGATCAATTCCCGACGCAAGGGCCAGCCGAGCACGACGAACATCGCACTAGAATACGCTCTCCCACACCCGGACCCAGGCTCATGGCTGACATCATCGACGGCAAAGCTCGCGCCGCCGCCCTCCGCGCCGAACTCACGACCGACGTGGCCCAACTGGTCGAGCGCTCCGGTGTGACACCGGGCCTGACCGTGGTGCTCGTGGGTGACGACCCGGCGAGCCATGTGTACGTGCGCAACAAGGTCAAGTCCACCACCGAGGTGGGTATGCGCTCCGACGAACACCGCCTGCCCGCGGACACCCCCGAGGCCGACGTGCTCGCGCTGGTCGAAAAGCTGAACAACGACCCGAGCGTCAACGGCATCCTGGTCCAGCTGCCGCTGCCACAGCACATCGACAGCGCGAAGGTGCTCGCGGCGATCAACCCGGACAAGGACGTGGACGGGTTTCACGTGGTCAACGCGGGCAAGTTGGCGGTGGGCGAACGGGCCCTGGTCCCCTGCACTCCTCTCGGCTGCCTCATGATGCTTCAAGACTCGCTGGGGTCCCTGAGCGGCGCCAACGCGGTTGTCGTCGGCCGCTCGAACATCGTCGGCAAGCCGATGGCCCAACTGCTGCTGCAGGAGAGCTGCACCGTGACCGTCGCCCACTCCCGCACGCGCGACATCGAGTCGGTGTGCCGCGGCGCCGACATCCTGGTTGCCGCTGTGGGCCGCCCCGAAATGGTGCGCGGCGACTGGGTGCGCGAGGGTGCAACGGTCATCGATGTCGGCATCAACCGCATCGAAGGGGAAAACGGCAAGGCGAAGCTGGTCGGTGATGTCGCGTTCGACGAGGCCGCTGCCCGCGCCCGTGCAATCACCCCGGTACCCGGTGGCGTCGGTCCCATGACCATTGCCTGCCTCTTGTACAACACCGTCGCGGCCACGCGGGCCCAGCTCGGCCTCAGCTGACGCGCAACCTTCCTGTTGCAGCACGGTCTTAACGAGGTAGACCACTCTCACAGTCACGCATGCGCGCCAGAGGGTGTACATACGAGATTGGGCAATGGGGTTCGCCCGGCCCCGTTGTTGCGAGACAATTGCGCAACCCACGCTGTCTGAGGCTTCGGCAGGCCCAATGCTGTTCAACGCCTACGAATTCATCTTCGCTTTCCTGCCGATCACGCTCGCCGGGTTCTTCTTCCTGGGCGCGAACCGCGGATTGCGGCCCGCGGTGGCCTGGTTGGTGGCCGCGAGTCTCTTTTTCTACGGCTACTGGCGACCGGTCTACCTGCTTCTGATCGGCGGGTCGATCGTGTTCAACTACCTGTGCGGGCTCGGCATCGCGCGGATGCTCACCGCCGGCCACGCACGCCGGGCGAAGAGCCTGATGGTGTTCGGTGTGGTCGCCAACCTCACGAGCATCGGCGTGTTCAAGTACGCGGATTTCGTCATAGGCAACGTGAACGCCGTCGCCGGCACGGCATTCAGCAACCTCGACCTGTTGCTGCCGCTGGCCATCTCCTTCTTCACGTTCCAACAGATTTCCTACCTCGCCGACGCCTACAACGGCGAGCCGGTCGAGCGCGACTTTCTCTCCTACGCGTTGTTTGTGACGTTTTTCCCGCAACTGATTGCGGGCCCGATCGTGCACCACAGCGAGATGCTGCCCCAGTTTCGCAAGCCCGGCATCGGCCGCGTCAACTGGGAGGACATCGCCGTCGGTGTGAGCCTTTTTGCTTTGGGGCTGTTCAAGAAAACGATCATTGCCGACAACATTGCGACGTTCTCGGATCCGGTGTTCGCGGCGGCCAATGCCGGGGAGACCATCACGCTGATCGAGGGGTGGGTTGGCGCACTGGCCTACACCGCCCAACTCTACTTCGACTTCTCCGGCTACTCCGACATGGCGCTCGGTCTGGCGCGGATGTTCGGTATCCGTCTGCCGTTGAATTTCAACTCGCCCTACAAGGCGCGTGACATCTCGGACTTCTGGCGTCGTTGGCACATGACACTGTCGCGCTTCCTGCGGGACTACCTCTACATAGCGCTCGGCGGCAACCGCGCCGGCCAGGTCCGCCGGTACATCAACCTCGGTGCGACCATGTTGCTCGGCGGGCTGTGGCACGGCGCCGGCTGGACCTTCGTGATCTGGGGCGGCTTGCACGGCGGCTACCTGATCATCAACCACGCCTGGACCTGGCTCTGGTACACCCGCCGAGGCGTGGCGCCGAGCGCCGGTTGGTTCAGTGTCTGGCGCGGGCGCCTGCTGACCTTTCTGGCGGTGGTGATCGCCTGGGTGTACTTCCGGGCCGAGTCACTCGACGCCGCACACGCGGTGCTCGCAGGCATGACCGGGCTGAACGGCGCCGTGATTCCGGCGCACTGGCAACTGTATTTCGGCCCACTGGCCCCACTGGTCGAGGCGCTCGGGTTCCGCTTCGGCGTGATCGACACGGTCCAGCGCATTTCCGTGATCCCCTGGATACTCGGCGCCTTCACCATCGCTTTCTTTGCGCCGAACACCCAGCAGATCCTGCACACTTTCGACCCGGCGCTGATGACCGACCGGAAACAGCGAATTGCACCCACAGTGGCATGGCTGACCTGGCAGCCGAGCCGCGTGTGGGCCTGTGTGATCGCCGTGCTCGCGGCGTGGGCGGTGTTCGGCCGCTCGACGACGAGCCAATTCCTCTACTTCAACTTCTAGGGGCAGGTCCGTGACACCTCAACGCTACCTGCGCAGCTTCCTCGTGGTGTTTGCCCTCGCCGGCGCAGTGGTCTTCATCTGGGCGCGCAGCGACCTCTTTCCGTGGATCGGGCCGTGCAACGGCGCCGCCTACGGTGCGGACCACTACCTCGCCTACTGCGAGTACGGCCGGTACGGCGACTACGAGCACGGCGCGCTGCTGTACGACCTCGAACCCGACGCGGTCGCCGCAATCAAGCAGGCAGAGCTGCTGTTTCTGGGCAACAGCCGCACGCAGTACACCTTTTCCAGCGAACCCGTGGTGCGCACACTGACCGACGCGGGGATTCCCTGGTACGCCATGGGCTTCGGATTCGGTGCCAAGTCGGAGATCCCGGAGGCGATGTTCGCCGTGCACGAATTGCGACCGCGCATGCTGGTGATCAACGCGGACCCGTTCTTCAACGACGAGGCCCGTGGCATCAGTGCGAAGATCCTCGCCGGCAGCGACGAGACGCGCAGCGAATACGCGCGAAAACGCTGGCTGCAGGACCTCCACCAGCGGCTGTGTGCCGACTGGGGTGAGTCGGCGCTGTCAGCACTGCTCTGCGGCACCAGCCCGACCCTGTTCCGATCGCGCAGCAACGGCACGTGGATCGTCGACCACTACCGCCCGGACCGACACATCGCCGTCACCTACAGTGACCACCTGCTCGACGAGGTCGACACCATCGCCGAGGCCGCCGAGGCCTTCCTCACCCGCGTCGGCGTCGCCCGTGACTGCATCGTGCTCACCGTGCTGCCACAACGCCCGACGCCGCTGGACTTCGGCAAGGCGCTGGCCACCCGTCTCGACCTCGCATTCGTGTCGCCCGAACTCGACGACCTGTGGACGATCGACGCATCGCACATGGACGTCGAGAGCAACATCCGCTGGTCGACTGCCTTCATGCAGGGTATCGCACCGATGCTGTCACGCTGCCTCGGAAGCTGATGGACCGCGCGTTCTGGCTGTCGCGCTGGCGAAGCAACCGCATCGGTTTTCACCTCGACGCGGTCAACCCTGTGCTGGTCGAGCACGTCGACACGCTGTCTCTCGCAGCTGTGTCGCGCGTGTTCGTGCCGCTGTGCGGCAAATCGCTCGACCTCGATTGGCTGCTGTCACGCGGACACCACGTCGTGGGTATCGATCTCGCCGAAGCGGCTGTGCAGGCGGTGTTCGACCGCCTTGGTCTGCGGCCGCACGTGATACAGCGTGGCGCACTCGTGCACTACCACGCCGCCGCACTCGATCTCTTTGTCGGCGATGTGTTCGCGCTCGACAAGGGTACACTTGGCAATGTGGACGCCGTGTACGACCGTGCAGCGCTGGTCGCGCTGCCGGCGCCCATGCGTGCGCGCTACGCCGCGCACCTGCAATCACTGAGCGGTGCTGCACCGCAGTTGCTCGTCACCCTCGACTACGACCAGGACACCCTGGACGGCCCGCCCTTTGCCGTCTCGACGAACCAGGTCGAGGTATTCTACGCCGCGCGGTATCACTGCCACGTGCTGCACACCGCGTTCGACCCCACCGGCCTGAAGGGGCACGTGGCCGTGACCGAACGCGTCTGGCACCTTGTCCCCCGCAGTTAGGCGGTCGGTCGCCTGAGCAGGCGCGTGGGACGCAGGCGCCCGTTCCGGCAGAGAGCGACACCGAGAAAATCACCCCCGTGGTAAACGCGAAACGGGCACCCGTCCGCGACCGGGGGGTTGTCGATGTCGAGCAGGTTGCCGTGCTGGAACACGGCGCGATCGGCGTCACTGCCAAGCTCGTAGACCGGCAGCTCGACCAAGGCGCTGTCAATCGGCAGCAGGAAGGCATCCAGCGACTCGGGCGGTCCCGCATCGCGCGCTGCCTCGATCGCGTCGAGCGAGACCATCGCGCTGGTATCGAAGGGATGCACCCATTCCCGCCGTAAGGCGCGAACGTGCGCGTTGCAGCCCAGCGCTTCACCGAGGTCTTCAACCAGGGTGCGAATGTAGGTGCCTTTCGAACACCGCACACGCAGCGTCAGGCTATCGCCGTCGCACGAGAGTGATTCGAGTGCGTGGATGATCACCTGGCGCTGCGGTCGCGGCACGGTGACGCCAGCGCGCGCCAGCTCGTAGAGCGGTACACCTTCCTGCTTGATCGCCGAGTGCATCGGCGGTGTTTGCGCGATCCGGCCGATGAAACGCGGCAGCACGGTGGCCACCCGCTCGACGATGTCATCGGGCACGACTTGGTGATCGAACGGCTCGCCCTCGAGGTCGCCCGTGGTCGAGCGGGAGCCGAGCGCGGCGGTCGTCAGGTATTGCTTGTCAGCGTCGAGCAGTCCACCGGCGAACTTAGTCGACTCGCCGAACAGGATCGGGAGCATGCCCGAGGCGAGCGGGTCGAGGTTGCCGCCGTGTCCCGCCTTGACGGCGTCGAACAGCACGCGGGCCCGTTGCATGGCCGCGTTGGAACTGCGGTCCGCGGGTTTGTCGAGCAACAACACACCGTTGAGCGCGCGCCCGCGGAACCGCCGACGGCGTCCCATCGATCAGTGCCCTGCCCCGTCACCGGCCGGGTTGTCTTCGTCCGGGTGATCCACCGGCCCGAGTCTGGCGTCCTGCGCCCGCGCCTCAGCGATCGCTCGGTTGAGGGTCTCGGCGCGTTCAGCAGTCTCGTCGAGGTAGAACCGCAAGGCCGGAACCGATCGCAATTGCACGCGCGAACCGACCTGCTTGCGGAGAAAACCGCTTGCCGCGATCAAGCCCTCGAGCGTGTCACGACCGCCGTCGCCAATGACAGTCACGTACACCCGGGCGAGCGACAGGTCGGACGTGACCTCCACGCCCGACACCGTGGTCATGGGCGATATACGGGGGTCCCGCACCGCATCGCGGATCAGCTGGGACAGCTCCCGCTGGATCTGATCACCGATGCGGTACTGCCGGGTTTTATCGACCATGACGTCCGGGTTACAAGGTCCGAGCGACTGACTTGCGCACGAAGACCTCGATCTGATCGCCGGCCTTGACCTCGTAGTTCTTCACAGCGATGCCACACTCCGTGCCCATGCGCACTTCGTTGACGTCGTCCTTGAAACGCCGCAACGACTCGAGTTCGCCTTCGAAGATGACGATGTTGTCGCGCAGCACCCGAATCGGCTCGTTCCGCCGCACCACACCGTCGACGACGATGCAGCCAGCCGCCTGACCAAACTTGGGTGAGCGGAACACATCCTTGACTTCGGCAAGGCCGATGATCTGCTCCTGCACGTCAGGCTTGAGCAGGCCACTGCCGACCTGACGTACCATGTCGATGGCTTCGTAGATCACGCTGTAGTAGTTCAGCTCGATACCCTGCTCCTGGATGACATCCCGAGCCGACGCGTCCGCACGCACGTTGAAGCCGATCAGCAGCGCCTTGGAGGCCGCGGCCAGAGAGGCGTCGGTGCCGTTGATGCCGCCGACGCCACCGCCGACGACGCGGATGTTCACTTCCTCGGTGGAGAGCTTCTCGAGCGCATCCCGCAAGGCTTCGAAGCTGCCCTGCACGTCCGTTTTGATCAGCACGTTGAGCGTCGGCGTCTCGCCGCTCTTCACCATGGAGAAAATGTCTTCCATGGAGGCCGGTTTGCGTTCGGCAAGCCGCAGGTTGCGTTCGCGCTCGCGCCGCAAATCGACCAACTCGCGCGCGTCACGGTCGTCTGCCGCGGCCTGCATCGGATCGCCCGCACCGGGCGTGCCCGAGAGTCCGAGGATCTGCACAGGGATGGAGGGTCCAGCGGATTCGACCTGCTCGCCGGCTTCGTTGAACAGCGCACGTACACGGCCGTACGCCGTGCCGCAGACCACAATGTCCCCGCGTGAGAGCAAGCCAGCCTGAACCAGCACAGTGGCCACCGGGCCACGCCCTCGGTCCAGCGTCGCCTCGATCACCGTGCCCTGTGCCCGACCGAGTGCCGGGGCCTTGAGCTCGAGCAGTTCTGCCTGCAATGACACGGCTTCGAGCAATTCGTCGATGCCGTCACCGGTGAGGGCCGAAACGCCCTTGAAGATGGTATCGCCCCCCCACTCCTCGGAGATCACCTCGTGCTGGGAGAGCTCGTTACGCACCCGATCGGGATCCGCCTCGGGCTTGTCCATCTTGTTCACCGCAACGATCAGCGGCACGTCCGCAGCCCGAGCGTGTTGGATGGCCTCGATCGTCTGGGGCATCACGCCGTCGTCGGCAGCCACCACCAGAATCACGATGTCGGTGGCCTGCGCACCGCGCGCGCGCATCGACGTGAACGCCGCGTGGCCCGGGGTGTCGAGAAAGGTGATCACACCCTGATCGGTGGTGACGTGGTATGCCCCGATATGCTGCGTGATGCCACCCGCTTCACCGGTGGTGACTTTGGTCTTGCGGATGTAATCGAGCAAGGACGTCTTGCCGTGATCGACGTGGCCCATCACCGTCACCACGGGCGGCCGTGCCTCTTCGGCGCCGAGTTCACCAACCAGCTTGGCGGTGATCTCCTGCTCGATGCTCTCGTCGGACTGTGACACGGCCTTGTGCCCCATCTCCTCGACGATCAGCAACGCGGTGTCGTGGTCGAGAACCTGGTTGATCGTGGCCATCACGCCCATGCCCATCAGGGTGCGGATCACCTGCGCGGCCTTGATCGACATGCGGTCGGCGAGGTTCGCGACCGTAATCGTCTCCGGCACAATGACGTCACGCACCACCGGCGCAACCGGCTTTTCGAAACCGTGACGGGTCTCCATGTCAGCGGTGCGCAAGGCGCCACGACGCGGGCGGTTGCGCCCGCCACGATCGCGCACGCTGACGCCGGGCTTGCGCCGGGACGAGCCTCTGTCGCTTCCGCCGTCGCGTCGACCGCGCTTGTCCGGTCCACGGTTGCGGTCACCGGTCTTGGCAGCCACCGCCTTCTTGTTTCCGCTGCTGTCCGCAAGCGCTGCCGCTTCAACGTCGGCAATCGACACCGCCGGTTGCGCGGGCTGCGCGGGCGCTGGCGCCGGTGCGGCCTTGGCTTCGGCGTCTGACGCCGCGGTCGCCGACGCATCGGCGTCCGCAGCGACGGCCTCTTCGGCGGGTGTGCGTGCGTCTTCACGCGCACGGCGGCGCGCGGCCTCTTCCTCGCGCTTGGCCTCTTCGGCCGCGAGACGCTTGCGGTCGAGTTCGGCGAGCTCCCGCTCATCGCGCTCGCGCTGTTCCCGAATGGAAAGCGCGCGATCGGCGTTGTCGGCCTCGACCGCGGGGTCAGCGTCTGCAGTGCGTTTGACGTAGGTCCGCTTGCCACGCACTTCGACGTTAACGGTTTTCTTCGCACCACCACCGCCGACCTTCAGCGTGTTGACGCTCTTGCGCTTGAGCGTGATGCGCTTGCTCGCACCCGCTTCACCGCCGCGGGATTTCTGCAGGTGCACCAGCAGTTTGCTTTTCTCTTCCGCACTGATCGCGTCGGACGCGCCCTGTTTCTCGACACCCGCGTCGCGCAACTGGTCGAGCAAACGCTCCACCGGCGTACCGACCGTGTCGGCAAGCTGCTTTACCGTTGTTTCTGCCATGACTTACGTCCTCCCGCGTTCAGCTCGAGGCCTCAGCGTCTTCAAACCAGTGCTCGCGCGCTTTCATGATGAGGGCGCCGGCCTCGGCTTCCTCGACACCGAACTCCGCGAGTTCATCGACCGCGAGTTCGCCGAGATCGTCAAGCGTGCAAACGCCCTGTGTCGCCAGTTTGACAGCGAGCTCGTCTGTCATTCCGTCCATGGCAAGCAATTCTTCACTTGGCTTGTTGTCGCCAAGCAACTCTTCCTGAGCAATCGCCGAGGTCAGCAACGCATCGCGCGCGCGGTTTCGAAGCTCCTCGACGATGTCTTCGTCAAAACCGTCGATGTCCAGCATCTCCTGAACCGGCACGTAAGCCACTTCCTCGAGCGACGTGAACCCTTCGCTGACGAGAATCTCGGCGACCTCGTCGTCGATGTCGAGCTTTTCCATGAAGAGCTCGACCGCCTTGCCTGCCTCTTCCTCGCTTTTGCGCTCGGCTTCAGCCTGGTCCATCACATTGAGCTGCCAGCCGGTCAGCTCACTGGCGAGGCGCACGTTCTGTCCACCGCGGCCGATGGCCTGTGACAGCTTTTCCTCGTCGACCGCGATGTCCATGCTGTTGGCGTCTTCGTCGACGACGATGGACACCACCTCAGCCGGAGCCATGGCGTTGACAACAAACTGCGCGACGTTGTCGTCCCACGGGATGATGTCAACGCGCTCGCCGGCCAGTTCGTCCGACACGGTCTGCACACGTGAGCCGCGCATGCCCACACAGGCCCCGACCGGGTCGAGGCGTTGCTCGTTGGACCGCACGGCAATCTTGGCGCGCGCACCCGGGTCGCGTGCCGCGCCCATGATGTCGATCAGACCCTGGCCGATCTCGGGCACCTCGATCTCGAACAATTTGATCAGAAACTCCGGCGCCGTGCGGCTCAGGATCAACTGCGGCCCACGGATGTCCTGGCGGATTTCCTTGAGATAGGCACGCACCCGATCGTTGTTTTTGACTTCTTCGCGCGGGATCAGTTGGTCGCGGGGTATCAGGCCCTCGGCGCCGTTGCCGAGGTCGATGAACACGCCGTTGCGCCGATCAACCCGACGCACGACGCCAAACACCAACTCGCCCATGCGATCGCGGTACTGATCGACCATGCGCTGGCGCTCGGCCTCTCGCACCTTCTGCACAATCACCTGCTTGGCAGACTGTGCAGCGATACGGCCGAAGTCGACGGATTCGATCTGCTCTTCGACGAAGTGGCCCAATTCGATCTCGGGCTCGTCAATCTGCGCGGCGCTCAGCGTGATCTGGCGCAGGGGGAACTCCTGCTCGGCGTCGTCTTCGACCACTTCCCAGCGTCTGAAGGTGTCGTAGTCGCCGGATTCACGGTCGATGGCGACGCGCACTTCGATGTCCATGCCGTTCTTCTTGCGGGTCGCAGAAGCCAAGGCCGCCTCGAGCGCCTCGAAGATGACTTCAGGCTCGACAGCCTTCTCGTTGGAGACTGCGTCCACCACCAGCAGAATTTCTTTGTTCATGGTTTCACCTCGGCTCTGAGCCGCTAGCGCTTGCTGCCCTGAAACACAGGGGACAGATTTGCCATTTCAATGTTGCCAAATGACAGCGTGTACCGTTCACCGTCGACTTCGATGTCGATGTTGTCACCCGTCACCCCGACCAGCTCGCCCGTGAATCGACGGCGCCCGTCGAGCGGCACCGCCATGCGAACCTTCACGCGCTGGCCCACGTACTGGGCGTAGTGGTGCAACTGGAACAGAGGTCGGTCGATGCCCGGCGAGGACACTTCCAACACGTAGTGGCCGCCGATCGGGTCGTCGACGTCCAGCGCCGCACTGAGCTGCTGCGACACCGCGCCGCAATCGTCCACGTCAACACCGTCATTGTGGTCGATGTACACCCGCAGCGTCAGTCCCGACTCGGCCTGCCCGAGCAACGCACCGACACATTCGAAACCCAGTCCGTCGACAACCGGTTCGACAATCGCCAGTAGCTCGCTGCTGATCGGCTGCACGAATCTCCGCTCTGACTCCTGTGAGTCTGTTGCACCAACAAAAAAGGCCCTGAACAGGGGCCTCTTGAAAAAAAGCTTGGTAGCGGGGGCAGGATTCGAACCTGCGACCTTCGGGTTATGAGCCCGACGAGCTGCCAGACTGCTCCACCCCGCACCTGACTTGGTCAAGTATACGGTCAATGACGCGCGTTATCAAGTTGAACGGCGGATGCTCAACTCTGCGGGCGCCGCCGGGCGCCCCAGAGGTAGCGCCAGATGAAGCCCGGCACAGCAAACACCGAGAACAGGAAGAACAGCACGACATAGAACTCCCAATCCTGGTCGTGAACGGTGCCCTGCACGCGGCGCTCGACGCCGAGTGACAGCACCAGATAAACGACAAAAAACAGGCACCACTCGGCGAAGTGCCACCAGCCGCTCTTGCGCTCACCGCACGGCCAGACACCGAGCACCCGTTCTCCCGCGAACGGCAGGTTCGCGAGGACCAACCCCAGAATCAGCACCACCGACTGAGCCATCCGGTTTTCCGTTGAGCGAGCACAAAAAAACCCGGGTTTCCCCGGGTTGGGACTACCCGATTGGACCGGGCATTCTCGATTTGGTGCCGACGGCGAGACTCGAACTCGCACGACCGTTAGGTCACTACCCCCTCAAGATAGCGTGTCTACCAATTCCACCACGTCGGCTGATTTTCACTGATTGACGTTCGGCAGCTCCGAATCACCGCCAGTATCGCCCGCAGCGTCCGACGGCACAAGTGCCGGGAGCTCATCGTCAACCGGCGCGAGCGGCTGCACCACCGAGCTGTCGAGCTCGTCGAGCACGCTGCCCCCGCCGTCGCGGTTGGCGGCGAGGTAGAACAGCGCGATGCTGGTGACGAAGAACGCTGTCGCCAGCAAAGTCGTCATGCGCGCGAGGAAACTGCCGGCGCCGGCTGCACCGAAGACCGTACCGGACGCACCACTGCCAAACGCCGCGCCAGCATCGGCGCCCTTGCCGTGCTGGATCAGGACGAAGCCGATCACGGCAACCGCCAACAGCACGTGAACGACCAAGATCAATGATTCCATGTTGTCTACCTTAGGCGGCCGCAGCGCGAGCAATGGCCAGAAAATCCTGCCCAACGAGCGAGGCGCCACCCACCAGCGCACCGTCGATGTCGGGCTGCGAAAACAGCGCACCGGCATTATCGGGTTTCACACTGCCGCCGTACAGGGCGCGCACGGCGTGTGCGGCTGACGCACTGCGCGCCGACAACCAGGCCCGCATGTCTGCGTGGACCGACTGTGCCTGATCGGGCGTGGCGCTTCGGCCCGTGCCGATTGCCCACACGGGCTCGTATGCCAGCACGCAGGCCGCGAGTTGCGCGTCGGACAGGCCCGACAACGCACCGTCGAGCTGACCGCGAACCACGTCGGGTGCCCGACCGCTGTCTCGCTCGGCGAGTGATTCACCGACACACACAATGGGTGTCAGCCCGCTGGCGAGCGCCTGTGCCACCTTGCGGGCGACATCGGCATCGCTTTCGCCGAAGAGCGTTCTGCGCTCGGAATGCCCGACAATCACGTAGCGGCAGCCGCACTCCACCAGCATATCGCCGCTCACCTCCCCGGTGAAGGCGCCCTTGGGCTCGCTGGCGAGGTTCTGCGCACCCAGTACCACAGGCGACCCGTCGAGCACGTCGTGCACGGCCGACAGCAGCGTGAAGCTCGGGCACACGAGCAGCTCCACCTCACCGACCGGGTTGGCATCGGCGAGCTCTGACGCCAGCGCGCGCGCCGCGACACGGCTGCCGTTGAGCTTCCAGTTTCCCGCTATGAGAGGTGTGCGCATCACGCGACGTTTGCTTCAGCAAAGCCGCCTAGTATACGACTGTGGGCCGATCACGACAAGAAATCCGGTCCACGACCGACCCGGATATCGCTGGCCGCGCGCGAACGTCAGGCGACTTCGCGCCGCACGGCGTCCGCAACCTGCTCGCAGAGCGCTTCGACCTGGTTGGCCACCTGCCCTTCCACCATGACCCGCACCAGCGGTTCGGTTCCAGAGGGACGCAGCAGCACCCGACCGGTCTCGCCAAGGTCGGTCTCGGCCTGCCGGACCGCGTCCTGCACCGCCGACAACTCGTCCAGGTTGATGCGCTCGCGCATCGGCACGTTGACCAGCTTCTGCGGGTAGCGCGTCATGCCGGCCTTGAGGTCGCACAGGCGTTCTCCTGACTGGACAACGTGTGCCAACACCTGCAGCGCGGCAATGATGCCGTCCCCCGTCGTGCTGCAATCGAGGTCGATCAGGTGGCCAGAGGACTCGCCACCGAGTTTCCAGCCGTTGGCGCGCATCATCTCGAGCACGTGACGGTCACCGACCTTGGCGCGCAGGAACGGGACATCGAGCTCCGCCAGCGCGTGCTCGAGACCCAGGTTGCTCATCAGCGTCCCGACGACGCCGCCGTTCAGGGTGCCGGCCGCGTGGTGGGCACGCGTCAGCACGTACAGTATTTCATCCCCGTCGACGATACCGCCGAGTTCGTCGACCATGATCAGCCGGTCGCCGTCTCCGTCGAGCGCGATCCCCATGTTGGCCTGCTCGAGCAACACGTGCGCGCGCAGGTTGTCGGGTGCAGTGGCCCCGCAGTTGTCGTTGATGTTGAGCCCGTTGGGTTGCGCCCCCTGGCTGATGACCGTGGCACCGAGCTCCTCGAACACCCGACGGGCGATGTCGTAGCCCGCGCCGTGCGCGGCGTCGACCACGAGTTTCAGGCCGTCGAGGCGCATGCCGCTCGGGATCGAACTCTTGCAGTACTCGATGTAGCGACCCGCCGCGTCGTTCACCCGCTCCGCCCGGCCGAGCTCTTCGGAGGGCACGGTCTCGACCCGGGATTGCATCATCGCTTCGATCGCGTACTCCGTGTCGTCGTCGAGCTTGAAGCCATCGGTACCGAAAAACTTCACGCCGTTGTCGTAGTGCGGGTTGTGCGACGCGCTGATCACGATGCCCGCCGCCGCGCGAAACGTCCGCGTGAGGTAGGCCACAGCCGGTGTCGGCATCGGACCGAGCATGCGCGCCTTGACACCAGCGGAGCTCAAACCGGCCTCGAGCGCCGATTCGAACAGGTACCCGGATATGCGCGTGTCTTTGCCGATCAGAACGTCGCGGTTGCCCTGCGACGCCAGCACACGTCCAGCCGCCCAACCCAGGTGCAGTACAGTGGGTGCGGTCATGGGCTCGTCGCCCACGCGGCCTCGTATGCCGTCGGTACCAAAAAACTTCTTGCTCATGCTGACCTCAGCCAGTTCGACGACCACGTGGTCGCCGGGGGTTACAGGGCGTCAAGCGACACGCTGCGCACAGCGTGGGCGACCTCGAGGGCGTGGACCGTGGGGCGAACGTCGTGTACACGAACGATTCGAGCCCCCCGTTCGACTGCCAACACGGCCATGGCAACACTGCCATGCAGTCGATCGTCGACCGGTGTGTTCAGGATCTGCCCGATGCTGCTCTTGCGCGATGCTCCAAAGAGTAGCGGCAGGTCGGGCGGGGAAATTTCGTCCAATTTCGCCACAAGCTGCAAATTGTGCTCCAGCGATTTGCCGAAACCGTAACCCGGGTCCACGCACAGGCGATCCCGGCTGATGCCGGCACGCTCACAGGCGGCCACGCGACCTTGGAGGAAATCGCGCACCTCCGCGATGACACTCTGGTAACGCGGCGCACGCTGCATGGTCCGCGGCTGCCCGCGCATGTGCATCAGGCATACCGCGGCCCCGGATTCAGCAGCCGTACGCAAACAATCGGGTTGACGCAAGGCGCGAACGTCGTTGATCAGCGTAGCGCCGGCCGCCACCGCATTGCGCATCACAGCGGCCTTGCTGGTGTCGACTGACACCACGACGTCGAACCGGGCGGCGAGTCGCTCGATCGCAGGCACCACCCGCTCGAGCTCCTCGGCTTCGCCCACCGCGGTAGCGCCAGGCCGTGTTGACTCGCCGCCGACGTCCAGCACCCGCGCGCCGTCACGCACCATGTCAGCCGCCGTGTCGACGATGCGATCGAGCGAATTGAGGCGGCCGCCGTCGGAGAACGAATCCGGCGTCACATTCAGGATGCCCATGACCGCAGGCTTGCTCAGATCGAGCACGTTCGGGCCGCAGGTCAACACAGGTGATGTCATGTCGGGGGCACGCGATCGGGTGGATGCGTTTGAAAACGGAGGACCAGCGCAAAGCATGGCGGGTTCAGGCCAGAAGTCAAAAACGACGGCACAAAAAAAACCGCGCCCGATCGGGCGCGGTCGTGTCGGCGATTCCGCTGACCTCAGACGGGCTCGTGCCCGTCGATCGGCGGGCTGCCGGGTTTGTCCTCGTCGAGTTCACCGAGGTCGGCCTCGTCGCCGCTGCCACCCTCGTCTGCCGGCGGATCCATGTCAGCCCAATCCGACGGCGGGCCAGGTTCACGCCCCTCCATGATCTCGTCGATCTGCGCCGCGTCGATGGTCTCGTACTTCATCAACGCGTCCGACATCATGTGCAGTTTATCGATGTTCTCGCGCAGGATCGTCTCGGCACGCTGGTAGTTGCGGTCGATGAGCTCGCGGATCTCGGCGTCGATGACCTCCGCCGTGCCGCCGGAGACGCCTTTGGTCTGGGTCACCGAACGGCCGAGAAACACTTCGCCCTCCTCTTCGGAGTAGCTCAACGGGCCGAGCTTGTCCGACAGACCCCATTTGGTGACCATGTTGCGGGCAAGATCGGTGGCGCGCTCGATGTCGCTCGACGCACCGGTGGTCACCTGCTCCTTGCCAAAAATCATTTCCTCGGCAATCCGGCCCCCGTACAGCGAGGAGATGCTGCTCTCCAGCCGTTGCCGGCTGTTGCTGTAACGGTCGCCCTCTGGCAGGTACATGGTCACGCCGAGGGCGCGGCCACGCGGGATGATGGTCACCTTGTAGACCGGGTCGTGGTCGGGCACCAGGCGGCCCACGATGGCGTGACCGGCCTCGTGGTAGGCAGTGAGCTTCTTCTCGTCGTCGCTCATGACCATGGATTTGCGCTCGGCGCCCATCATGATCTTGTCTTTGGCCTTCTCGAACTCGTTCATGTCAACGGTGCGGTTGTTGCCGCGCGCTGCGAACAGCGCTGCCTCGTTCACGAGGTTTGCGAGGTCAGCCCCGGAAAAGCCCGGTGTGCCCCGTGCGAGCAGATCCGCCCGAACGTTGTCGCCGATGGGCACTTTGCTCATGTGCACCCGCAGGATCTGCTCCCGTCCGCGCACATCCGGCAGCGGCACCACCACCTGGCGGTCGAAGCGGCCGGGCCGCAGCAGCGCCGGGTCGAGGACGTCGGGGCGGTTTGTCGCGGCGATCACGATCACGCCCTCGTTTCCCTCGAAACCGTCCATCTCGACAAGCAGCTGGTTCAGCGTTTGTTCGCGCTCGTCATGACCACCGCCGAGGCCGGCGCCGCGGTGGCGCCCGACGGCGTCGATCTCGTCAATGAAGATGATGCAGGGCGCGTGTTTCTTGGCCTGCTCGAACATGTCGCGGACGCGCGACGCGCCCACGCCGACGAACATCTCGACGAAATCCGAGCCCGAGATCGTGAAGAACGGCACCTTGGCCTCGCCGGCGATGGCCTTGGCGAGCAGCGTCTTGCCCGTTCCGGGCGAGCCCACCATGAGGACCCCTCGCGGGATCTTGCCGCCAAACTTCTGAAACTTGCCCGGATCGCGCAGGTATTCGACCAGTTCCGACACTTCTTCCTTGGCTTCGTCGACACCGGCCACGTCGGCGAAGGTGACCTTGACCTGGTCCTCGCCGAGCATGCGCGCCTTGCTCTTGCCGAAGGACATCGCACCGCGGCCACCGCCGCCGCCCTGCATCTGGCGCATGAAGAAGATCCAGACACCGATCAACAGCAGGAAGGGGAACCAGTTGATCAGGATCTGGGTGAGCAGGCCGGTCCGCTGCGGCGGCTGGCTGTGGATTTCGACGTTCGACTTGATCAGTTCGCCGATCAGCGCCGTGTTGTCGGTCTCGGGGCTGTAGGTCGTGAACGCGGCTCCGGTCTCGAACTTGCCGACGATCTCGCGGCCATCGATGTTGACGGACTGGATCTGCCCGCTCTTCACGTTGGCCATGAACGCCGAATACGAGATTTCCGACTCGTTGTAACGCTGACCACCCAGGTTGTTGAACACCGACATCAGGATGACAGCGATAACAACCCAGAGCAGGACGTTCTTCATTAAATCGTTCAACGCGATTCCTCGATGGCTCGCCCGTGCGCGCGGGCTACTGCCAGTGATCAGTGGGGTCGAACGGTGCGGCTTTCAAGCGCGCTGCCGACGACAGTTCTCACAACACTACTATAGGACCAAAGTCCTTGCCAAAACATAGACTTCCCGGCTTCGATCACGCGACGCATCCGGCTTGCGTGTCGCCACCTTGGCGAAGCGCTTGCGGGTTTCGGACAGGAAGGCGTCGTAGCCCTCCCCCTGGAACACCTTGGCCAGCAAGAAACCGTCCGGTCTCAACGTGTCGACCGCGATGTCCCGCGCCAGTTCCGCGAGGTACATCGCCCTGGGCTGGTCGACGCTCGACACCCCGCTGAGATTCGGCGCCATGTCTGACAGCACACCGTTGCATTTCTCGGACCCAAGGGCCTCGAAGAGGCGCTGATAGACTGCGTCCTCGGTGAAATCACCGAGCACGAAGTCCACCCCGGCAACACTGTCCATCGGCAGGATGTCACTCGCGACCACTCGACCCGAGGTGCCGACCTGCGCTGCGAGGTATTCGGTCCAGCCACCGGGCGCCGCGCCGAGTTCGAGCAGTCGCTGGCCGGGGCGCACGAGTCGGTCTCTCTGGTCGATTTCAATCAGTTTGTAGACGGCGCGCGAGCGGTAGCCGTCCGACTGCGCCCGGGCAACGTAAGGGTCCTTGAAGTGTTCCTTCAACCACCCCTTGCTGCTCTTGCTGCGCGCCACCGCTGTCAGTTCCGGCTGCCAGCGTGTAGCATGCGCGGCTCGCACGCACCCGTACCGCCGACGTGACCCTGACCTCCGCCCAGAAACGCCATTTGCGTGCCCTCGCGCACCCGCTGAAGCCCGTTGTTCGACTGGGCCAGAAAGGCGTCACGGAAGCGGTGATCACCGAACTGGCCTCGGCTCTGACACGTCATGAGCTGCTCAAGGTGAAAATCGACGGCAGCGACCGCGAGGCCACGGTCGCGGCACTCTGCGAAGGCGCCTCGGCCGAGTGGATCCAGACCATCGGCAACACGGTCACGTTGTACCGGCGAAACGACGACAAACCGCGGGTGCCGGTGCCCGGCTTCGGCCCGCCAAAGCCCTGAGGCGGGCGCGACCGGCTCGCTGCGTCAGGGGACGTAACGCACCGCCACGATTTCAAAGGACGACACGCCGCTCGGTGTGGTGACGTCAACTTCGTCGCCCTCGCTGCGGCCGATCAGTGCCCGTGCCACCGGCGAGGACACGGAGATCATGCCCTGTTTGATGTCGGCCTCGTCGTCACCCACGATCTTGTAGACCGTTTCGGTGTCGCTGTTGAGGTCCAGCAGTTCCACCGTGGCACCGAACACCACCTTGCCCTGGGCATCGAGTTCGGTGACGTCGATGATCTGGGCATTCGAGAGTTTGCCCTCGATTTCCTTGATGCGACCCTCGGCGAAACTCTGTTGTTCGCGTGCCGCGTGGTACTCGGCATTTTCCTTGAGATCGCCGTGCTCGCGCGCCTCAGCGATCGCCGCAATGATGCGGGGCCGTTCGACGGATTTGAGGTTGTGCAGCTCGTCGCGCAGCAGGTCTGCGCCGCGCTTTGTCAGCGGGTACTTTGTCACGTCGCGTCTCCAAAAACCGACTGCAACCGGTAGACCGACTCGGTCGCCGAGTGGCCGAGCGACAGACCGATTGCCTCACCGCCGGTGATGGTGGTGGTGTAGGCAATCTTCTGCGCCACCGCCTCACGTCGGATGTAGGTCGAATCCGCGATCGCTGCAGCGCCCTCGGTGGTGTTGATCACCAGGTCGATGTCGCCGTTTTTCATCAGGTCCACAATATTAGGTCGGCCCTCACCCAATTTGTAGGCCCGCGAGCACGGCACACCGGCAGCGGAGAGCACATCGGCCGTGTTGGCCGTCGCGGTGATCGAAAAGCCGGCATCGACGAGCTTGCGCGCCACTGCGACCGCGCGCGGCTTGTCCTGATCGCGCACGCTGATCAACGCGCAACCGGTGCCCGGCAGCCGGCTGCCCGCTGCGAGCGCACCTTTCACGAAGGCTTCACCAAAGCTCTTGCCTGAGCCCATGACCTCACCCGTCGATTTCATTTCTGGCCCCAGCAAAGGGTCCACACCCGGGAACTTCACGAACGGGAACACCGACTCCTTGACGCAATACAGCTCGGGTTGCGGGTCCTCGAGGACACCTTGCTCCGCGAGGGACTGACCCGCCATGCAGCGCGCTGCGACGCGCGCGAGCGGCACACCCGTGGCCTTGGACACAAAAGGCGCGGTGCGCGAGGCGCGCGGATTGACCTCGAGTACGTAGATATCATCGCCCTGGATGGCAAACTGCACGTTCATCAGTCCGATCACGTCCAGCGCGAGGGCCAGTTCCCGGCTCTGATCGCGCAGTCGGTTCTGCATCGCCTCACCCAGCGTGTAGGGCGGCAGGCAGCAGGCCGAATCGCCCGAGTGCACACCGGCCTGCTCGATGTGCTCCATGATGCCGCCAATCAACACGGACTCGCCATCCGAGATGCAGTCGATGTCGACCTCCACAGCGTCGTTGAGAAACCGGTCAAGCAGTACGGGCGAGTCGTTCGACACGCTGACCGCCTCGGTCATGTACCGGCGCAACGCGGACTCATCGTGCACGATTTCCATGGCGCGCCCGCCGAGCACGTAGGACGGCCGCACCACCAGCGGGTAGCCGATTTCGGCGGCGAGCTCGACGGCGGTCTCGGGGTCGCGCGCCGTGCGGTTCGGCGGCTGCATGAGCCCGAGGTTGTCGATGAGTTTCTGGAAGCGCTCGCGGTCCTCTGCCAGGTCGATGGAGTCGGGCGAGGTGCCGATGATCGGCACACCTGCCTCCGCCAGGTCGTTTGCAAGCTTCAACGGCGTCTGACCGCCGTAGTGCACGATCACGCCGTGCGGCTGCTCGACGTGCATGATCTCGAGCACGTCCTCCAGGGTCAGCGGCTCGAAGTACAATCGATCCGACGTGTCGTAGTCGGTCGAGACGGTCTCCGGGTTGCAGTTGACCATGATGGTCTCGTAGCCGTCTTCACGCAGCGCCAGTGCCGCGTGCACACAGCAGTAGTCGAACTCGATGCCCTGGCCGATACGGTTCGGGCCACCACCGAGCACCACGATCTTGCGCGCGTCACTCGGTGCAGACTCACACTCGTGTTCGTAGCTCGAGTACATGTACGCCGTGTTGGTCGCAAACTCGGCCGCGCAGGTGTCCACCCGCTTGAACACCGGTCGCACGCCGACGGCCTGTCGGGCCACACGCACCTCGGCCTCCTCGCACCCGAGCAGGTGTGCGAGTCGACTGTCGCTGAACCCCTTGCGCTTGAGCCGGAACAAGCTGTCTTTGTCCAGGCTTGCGATACCGTGGCCGCGCAGCGTTTGCTCCTCGGCAACCAGATCCGCAAGTTGCACCAGAAACCACGGGTCGATGGCACAGTGCGCGAACACCTCGTCGACGGTCCAACGCCGCCGGAAGGCCTCAGCGACGTAGAACAGGCGCCGGTCTTCCGGGCGCGACAGTTCCCGCGCGATCGCGGCGCGGGCGTCGTCGTCGGACAGTGCCGGGTCGAGCACGTCGGTCAGGCCGTCCACGCCGATCTCCAGTCCGCGCAGCGCCTTTTGCAGCGACTCCTGAAAGCTGCGACCGATCGCCATGACCTCGCCAACCGACTTCATATGCGTCGTCAGTGCCGCCACCGCAGTCGGAAATTTTTCGAACGTGAACCGCGGCACCTTGGTCACGACGTAGTCGATGGTGGGCTCGAAGGACGCCGGCGTGGCGCCACCGGTGATGTCGTTGCGCAGTTCGTCGAGGGTGTAGCCCACGGCGAGCTTGGCGGCGACCTTGGCGATCGGGAACCCGGTCGCCTTGGAGGCGAGTGCGGAGGAGCGCGACACACGCGGGTTCATCTCGATGACGATCATGCGGCCGTCGTCCGGGTTGATCGCGAATTGCACGTTGGAGCCACCCGTCTCGACCCCGATCTTGCGCAGGACCGCCAGCGAGGCGTTGCGCATGATCTGGTACTCCTTGTCTGTCAGCGTCTGGGCCGGTGCCACGGTGATCGAGTCGCCCGTGTGCACACCCATCGGATCGAGGTTTTCGATCGAACACACGATGATGCAGTTGTCCGCGCGATCGCGCACCACTTCCATCTCGAACTCCTTCCACCCCAGCACCGACTCTTCGAGCAACACCTCGGTGGTTGGTGAGAGGTCGAGGCCGCGCGTGACGATCTCCTCGAATTCTTCCTTGTTGTACGCAATCCCCCCACCGCTCCCGCCCATGGTGAAGGACGGCCGGATGATGCACGGAAAGCCGATGTCCGCCTGGCCGGTGCGCGCCTCCTCGATCGTGTGGGCGATGTGCGCACGCGGGGTGTCGAGGCCGATGTCGGTCATGGCGTTTTTGAAGCGCTCACGGTCCTCTGCCATGTCGATCGCGTCCTGGCTGGCGCCGATCAACTCCACCCCGTGCTTCTTCAGCACCCCTTCGCGCTCGAGGTCGAGCGCGCAGTTGAGCGCCGTCTGGCCGCCCATGGTCGGCAACAGCGCGTCGGGTTGCTCCGTCTCGATGATGCGCTCGACCACCTGCCAGTCGATGGGCTCGATGTAGGTCGCGTCTGCCAGCTCGGGGTCGGTCATGATCGTCGCCGGGTTCGAATTGACCAGGACGACGCGGTACCCCTCCTCGCGCAAGGCCTTGCAGGCTTGTGCGCCCGAGTAGTCGAACTCACAGGCCTGGCCGATGACAATCGGACCCGCACCGATGATCAGGATGCTTTGAATGTCGCTACGTTTGGGCATGGGTACGCGCCTGGCAGTGTGCGGCAATGTGGTCGATGAACCGGTCGAACAGCCGGCCGATGTCGTGCGGCCCCGGGCTGGCCTCCGGGTGCCCCTGGAAGCCGAAGGCGGGCCGGTCGACGCAGCGGATGCCCTGCAGGGACCCGTCGAACAGCGAGCGGTGCGAGGCCTCGACGTGGTTCGGCAGGCTGGCCTCGTCTACCGCGAACCCGTGATTCTGGCTGGTGATCGCCACCGTGCCGTCGGCGAGCGTCTGCACCGGGTGATTGGCCCCGTGGTGGCCGAATTTCATCTTCACGGTGTCCGCGCCGCACGCCAGGGCGAGCAGTTGGTGCCCGAGGCAGATGCCGAAGATCGGGATGCCGGTCTCGAGCAGGTCGCGGATGGCGGCGATGGCGTAGTCGCAAGGCGCGGGGTCGCCGGGCCCGTTCGAGAGAAACACGCCGTCTGGCGCGAGCGCGAGCACCGCCGTCGCCGGCGTGGTCGGCGGCACCACTGTCACGCGACAGCCGCGCTCGCTGAGCATGCGCAGGATGTTGCGTTTGACGCCGAAGTCGTAGGCGACCACGTGGAACGTGCCGTCTTCGCGTGCGGTGTGCCCAGCGCCGAGCGACCAGACACCCTCGTTCCAGGTGTACACGTCCTCGGTGCCAACAACGCGCGCCAGGTCCATCCCGGCAAGACCGGGAAACGCACGCGCGGTTTCGATCGCGGCTGCCTCGTCAGGCGCCGTACCGGCAACCAGACAACCGGCCTGAGCGCCCTTGTCGCGCAGCACACGCGTGAGTTGGCGTGTGTCGATATCGGCAATCGCCACCACGCCGCGCTCGGCGAGATAGGCGTCAAGGGGCTGCTGCGCGCGGAAGTTGCTGTGCTGCAACGGCAGATCGCGGATAACGAGGCCGGCGGCGTGGACACGTGCCGATTCCTCGTCCTCGGCGTTCACGCCGGTGTTGCCGATGTGCGGGTACGTCAGCGTCACGATTTGGCGGCAGTAGCTCGGGTCTGTGAGGATCTCCTGGTAGCCGGTCATGGCGGTGTTGAACACCACCTCCCCGACAGCAGTGCCCTCCGCCCCTATGCTGCGGCCGCAAAAAACCGTGCCATCTTCCAGTGCGAGAATGGCGGGTGTGTGCACGAGTGCGCTCCGGTCACGGTGTTGGCGCGTTCACGGGAAGGGAGCGCGCTTCATAGCTCGGCGTCGCGGAGCGGTGTCCGCGCCCAAGCTAACCGCGCATTCTACGGAATCGGGCGAGGACCTGTCTACGACAACGACCCGGTGCCTGCCGCCGGCCCCACCCTGAAAATACAAGCACCTACCCCATCAGACGTCGGCGAGATCGCCTTTGGCCTCGAGCCACGCCCGGCGGTCCGGGGCCCGCTTCTTCGCCAACAGCATATCCATGACCTCGCGCGCCTCGCTCGGTGCCTCAACGGTCAAGCGCACCAACCGTCGCGTGTCGGGGTTGGTCGTGGTTTCGCGCAGCTGCATCGGGTTCATCTCACCGAGGCCCTTGAAACGGGTGACCAGCACTTTTGCGGTTTTCTTCTCGGCTTCGATGCGGTCCAGTACACCCTGCCGCTCCGCCTCGTCGATGCAGTAGAACACCTCCTTGCCGACGTCGATGCGGTACAGCGGCGGCATCGCGACGAACACGTGCCCTGCCGCCACAAGGGGGTAGAAATGCCGCAGAAACAGCGCGCACAGCAGCGTCGAGATGTGCAGCCCATCCGAGTCGGCGTCTGCGAGGATGCAAATCTTGCCGTAGCGCAGTCGACTCAGGTCCTCGGAACCGGGGTCGATGCCGATCGCCACCGAGATGTCGTGGACTTCCTGGCTCGCCAGGACTTGCTCCGAATCGACCTCCCAGGTATTCAGGATCTTACCGCGCAACGGCATGATCGCCTGGTATTCGCGGTCTCGTGCCTGCTTCGCCGACCCGCCCGCCGAATCGCCCTCGACCAGAAACAGTTCGGTTCTGCTGAGGTCGGTCGAGGCACAATCGGCGAGCTTGCCGGGAAGAGCCGGGCCACTGGTGACCCGCTTGCGCACGACTTTCTTGTCCGCTCGCATGCGGCGCTGCGCTGCCGACAGCGCGAGACGGGTCAGCGCGTCTCCGGATTCAGGGTGCTGGTTGAGCCAGGAGACAAACGCGTCCTTGACCACGCCCGAGACGAAAGCAGCGCACTCGCGCGAGCTCAGGCGCTCTTTGGTCTGCCCGGCGAACTGCGGGTCGTGCATCTTTACCGAGAGCACGTAGCTCACCCGTTCCCAGACATCCTCCGGTGTGATACGCACCCCGCGCGGCACGAGATTGCGGTAGTCGGCGAACTCGCGCACCGCTTCAGTCAAGCCGGTTCGCAGGCCGTTGACGTGGGTTCCGCCCTGCGCGGTCGGCACCAGGTTCACGTAACTCTCGGTGACCGGCTCGCCACCCTCAGGCAGCCAGATCACGGCCCAGTCAACGGCCTCTGAGGTCGCAGACATGCTGCCAATGAAGGGCCGCTCCGGCAACAGCTCGTACCCGCGCACCGCGTCGGCCAGGTAGTCTGACAGCCCGTCCTCGAAACACCAGGCGTGTCGCTCTCCGGCTTTTTCGTCGTGGAAGCTGACCTGCAAACCGGGGCACAGCACGGCCTTTGCACGCAGCAGATGCAGCAACCGAGGCACCGCGAAGCGCGGGCTGTCGAAGTACGCCGGGTCCGGCCAGAACCGCAGGGCCGTGCCGGAATTGCGCTGGCCCACCGTCCCATCGGCCTTGAGTGGTGCGTCGGGTACCCCGCCGCTGTAGGACTGGAAATAGGATGTCCCGCCGCGGCGGATGCGCACCTCGAGCCGTGCCGCAAGCGCGTTGACCACCGACACACCGACGCCGTGCAGACCGCCCGAGAAGCGGTAATTGCCCTCGCTGAACTTACCGCCGGCGTGGAGCGTCGTGAGGATGACCTCGACCCCGCTCTTTTTTTGCGTGGGGTGCTTGTCAACGGGCATGCCGCGGCCGTCGTCGACCACTTCGAGCGAGCCATCGCGGTACAAGGTCACGTCGACTTTCTTCGCGTGGCCCGCCGTGGCCTCGTCGATGCTGTTGTCGATCACCTCCTGGGCGAGGTGGTTCGGGCGCTGGGTGTCGGTGTACATGCCGGGGCGTTTCCGCACCGGGTCGAGGCCGCTTAGGACTTCAATGGCGGCTGCGTCGTATTTTGAGGTCATGGCAGAACGGCGATGGCGCGGCGACCGGGGTCGCGATCGGGAGACGGAGCCGACGTTGCGGCCCGCGGGACAGCGGTAGCCAGG
>JBCCUP010000058.1 GCA_039196715.1 Pseudomonadota bacterium | reverse complement strand
GACGGCGTCAGGCCTGTAGTAAGTCGGAATCACCCCATGTTATACGCCGTTGGGCAGGCGACCGCGCGCAGCGCGGACGAGAGCGTGGCCGCGTGCTTGCAGTGTGTCGCCGTGCGCCGACGCTCTGTCGAAGACGTGCACTGGTTGAAGGAAAACGCGGAGTTGTTGCGCGTGTTGTGCGCGACACGGACACCCGTCGCAGAAGCCGCGTTGGACTCCTACACGACCGTGTATGGCGACCTGCCGTCCCGGTTGCAGTTTTTTCCGCAATATTATCGGTTCATATTATCCATCTGCCGCGACCTGGAGCAGCTCGGATTACCCGGGCGGCTCGCTGGGCAATTGCAACGCTACGCGAAGCACCGGCAGTTTATCGAGGGCGAACTGTCCGACCTGCAGCGCCTCGAGGCCTTGTGGTTGCTCGACGCCATCGACGGCCGGCGCGGGCCTCAGCAGGCGTTGCTGGACCGCTTGCACCAGTTTGGCAGCAACGCCGCCTTTTTTGCCGTGCCGAATCGAAAGGCGGCGTTCGAGTTGACCCACCTCGTGTTCTACCTCAGCCGGTATGGCCAGCACGCCGAGACGTGGTTCGAGGACGTCGTGCCCGGCCTGCTCAACGTCGGCATGGTCGCGTTGCTCGACCGCGACCACGACCTTCTCGCCGAGGCTGTCGTCGCGCTGCAGTATTGCGGGGTCTCGGCACCGCTCTACTGGCAGCAGGTCATCGCCGGCGCCCAGGCCGGGTTGTCGGCGCAGCCTGCACTCGACGGCGGCGGCGTGCGCGACTGCTACCACGAGGTGATCACGCTGGGCTGGGCGCAGTCGCTCGACGCCGGCCACCTGGTGTTGCCGGCGGTCGGCGAGGGCGATGTGGTCTTCACCCGCGCCGCGCACGCAGCATCCCCTTCGCCACTGCGCGAGCTGTCGGTGGCGTTGTGGCGTTCGGGTGACCGACGCAGCGCGAGTTGGGAGGCCTGTGTGGCCGACGCCGACCTCGCACTCTCGGACCCCACGCGCGCCGCCGTGCACGCCGTGCGCGCAAGCTGCGACGCGTTTCCGGCCTTCTTCGAACACTTCGCCCGCGCCGTGTCGGTGGTGCAGCGTGGCTAGGGCGCGCCGGTTCAGCCGCGTGGGTGCGGTGTGGGTGGGCGTCGCGTTGGCCTTGTTGTTCACGCTGGTTGCGGCGGTGACCGATGCCATCGTCAAGCACTTCGCCAACGCCTACGAGGCGCCGCAACTCTTCGTTTTCTCCGGGGTGTTGATCTGCGTGTTTTGCGTTGCCGGCGCGGTGATGACCGGCGAATCCCTCACCTGGCGCACGGCGTGTCCGCGCGCCATGGCGCTGCGCAGCGTGCTGGCCTGTGTCGCGGTGGTCGGCTACTACTACGCGTTCCGTGTGCTCGATTTTGCCGAGGTTTTCCTGTTCATCGGCCTGGCGCCGCTGCTCTCCGGTGTTGCGGCGGGGCCGGTGCTGGGTGAGCGCGTGGGTGTGCGCGGGTGGGTGGCCTTGTGCGGGGGCGCAGCGGGTGTCGGATTTCTCTACCCGAGTGCCATCGACGGCAAACTGGTTGGCTACTGCGTCGCGTTGGTGGCGGTCTTTGCCGGCACCCTGTCCATCGTGTTGTCGCGGTACATCAGCCTCCGCGAGCACCGTCCGATGCTGTTGATCTTCTACCCCAATCTCGCCATCGGCGCAGCCATGGCGGTTGCGTTGCCCTTTGTCTACGAGGTCATGCCGATACGGGATGGGGTCTGGGTCTGCGTCTACGCATTCTTCATGTTCGCGTCACGCTGGTTGCTGATCGAGGCCGTGAAGCTGGTGCCGGCGTATTTCATCTCCCTGATGGTGAACACCCAGTTTGCCTGGATGGTGATCATTGGCGCGCTCATCTTCAGCGAGTGGCCGAGCGCCGGTGTGTTCGCCGGCGCGCTCATGCTGATTGGCGCCAGCCTGCTGTTGGTGAAGGATCAACTGGTGGCCGCATCGAACGGCGAGTCGCTGTCGGGCGTGTCGGCGCTCAAGCAGCGCACCGGCTGACACGCAACCCGCTGGGCGCGCGGTGTGCCCGCGACGACAGCCCGTGGCGTGGGTGTCAAGCGGCCGAGTGAGCCTGATCGAGCAGGGCGCGACACACCGTGTCGAAGCGGTTGGCGTCGCTGTCCTCCGCGGCGCCGAAAAACGCCGAACCGGCGACGAAGGTGTCGGCGCCGGCGGCGGCGATCTCGGCGATGTTGTCGAGTTTGACACCGCCATCGACTTGCAAGCGTATGTCACGGCCACTTGCGTCAATGAGTGCCCGCGCCTCGCGCAGTTTCTGCAGGGTGGAGGGAATGAACGACTGGCCGCCGAAGCCGGGGTTGACCGACATCAGCAACACGATATCGACCTTGTCCAACACGTACCGCAGGCAGTCCAGTGGGGTGGCGGGGTTGAACACCAGGCCACCCTGGCAGCCGGCGTCGCGGATGAGTTGCAGCGTGCGGTCGATGTGCTCGCTGGCCTCGGGGTGAAAGGTGATACTGGTTGCGCCGGCGTCGGCAAATTCCGGCACGATGCGGTCCACGGGTTTGACCATCAGGTGCACGTCGATCGGCGCGGACACACCGTGGTCCCGCAGCGCCTGGCACACCACCGGCCCGAAACTCAGATTGGGCACGTAGTGGTTGTCCATCACGTCAAAGTGCACCCACTCGGCGCCCGACGCGATGGCGTCGTCCACGTCTCGCCCGAGCGCGGCGAAATTGGCAGCGAGGATGGACGGCGCGATCAGGGCCGGTTGCTTCATGCCAATGCCTGACGAACCGCGTCTGCCAGCGCGTCGCTGGTGATACCGAAGTGGGCGTAGAGCACGCCCCCAGGTGCCGATTCGCCAAAGCCGGACATGCCGATCACGCGCTCCCGCGGTGCGAACTGCAACCAGCTGTCGGCGACACCCGCCTCGATCGCCGCAACCGGTACACCCGGTGTGATCACGCTGTTGCGGTAGTCGGCGTCCTGCCGTTGGAACGCGTCCAGGCAGGGCATCGACACCACCCGTACCGCGATGCCTTCAGCTTCGAGGCTGGCACGCGCGTCCATGGCGAGGTGCAGCTCCGACCCGGTTCCGATCAGGATGGCTTGGGCGTTCTCCGCGTCGGCGAGCACGTACCCGCCCTTGGCAATCCGGGCGCGTGTCTCGGCGTTGCGAGCCTGTGGGGGCATGCCCTGGCGAGACAACAACAACGCACTCGGCCGGTCGTCGGCTGCGAGCGATTCGGTCCAGGCCACGAAGGTCTCGACGAGGTCACCGGGGCGCCAGACGTCGAGGTTCGGAATCAGCCGCAAGCTGGCTGCGTGTTCGACCGACTGGTGTGTCGGGCCGTCCTCGCCGAGGCCGATCGAATCGTGGGTGAACACGTGGATGGTGCGGCGCTTCATCAACGCGGCCATGCGCAGCGCGTTGCGGGAGTAGTCCGAGAAGGTCAGGAAGGTGCCGCCGAAGGGGATGTAACCGCCGTGCAGGGCGATGCCGCTCATGATCGCCGCCATGCCGAATTCGCGCACGCCGTAGTTGATGTGCCGCCCGCCCGGTTGGCCACCGCGCACCGCGCCACAGTCGGGCCAGTTGGTGAGGTTGGATCCGGTGAGGTCGGCCGATCCGCCAAGCATTTCGGGCAACCAGTCGGCCAATGCGGTGATCGCGAGTTGCGAGGCCTTGCGCGTGGCGTGTTTGGTGTCGTCGGCGGTGAGCTCCTCGAGCAGGGCGGCGCACCGGTCACCGTAATCGTCGGGCAGTGCGCCGGCCACGCGCCGCTCGAGTTCGGCGGCGAGCGCCGGGTGCACTGCGCGGTAGGCGTCGAACCGGGCTTGCCATTCCGCCTGGCGTGCAGCGCCGGCGCCGTGCGCGTCCCACGCGGCGCGTGCCGCTTCCGGCACCGTGAACGGCTCCGCGTCCCAACCGAGTGCCTCGCGCGTCAACGCGATCTCGTCGTCTCCGAGCGGGGCGCCGTGTGCCTTGGCCGTGCCGGCCTTGTTGGGCGAGCCTTGTCCGATGCGGGTACGGCAGGCGATCAGGGTCGGCGCGCCTGCGTGGGCTTTGGCCTTGGCGATGGCGTCGTCGACTGCGTCGACGTCGTGGCCGTCGACCCCGTCGATCACCTGCCAGCCGTAGGCGCGGAAGCGGGCGGGGGTGTCGTCGCTGAACCAGGGCCCCACCTCGCCATCGATTGAAATGCCATTGTCGTCCCAGAGCACGATGAGCTTGCCGAGTTTCAGGCTGCCAGCGAGGGCGCAGACCTCGTGGCTGATGCCCTCCATCAGGCAGCCGTCGCCCAGGAAGGTGTAGGTGTGGTGATCCACGACCGCGTGGCCCGGCCGGTTGAACTCGTCCGCCAGCAGCTTCTCGGCGAGTGCCATGCCGACCGCGTTGCCGATGCCCTGACCAAGCGGACCGGTGGTGGTTTCCACACCGGGCGTCACGTCCACTTCGGGGTGACCGGGGGTTTTGCTGTGCAATTGGCGGAACTGTTCGATGTCGGCCATCGGCAGGTCGTAGCCCGAAAGGTGCAGCAGGGCGTAGATCAGCATCGACGCGTGGCCGTTGGACAACACGAAGCGGTCGCGGTCGAGCCAGCTCGGGTCGGCCGGGTTGTGTTGCAAGTGGCGCTGCCAGAGCGCAACGGCCATGTCGGCCATGCCCATCGGGGCGCCAGGGTGGCCGGAGTTGGCCCGCTGCACGGCGTCGGCGGACAGCATGCGGATGGCGTTGGCGGAAAGCGCGTCGGAGGCGGAAGTCGACATGGTTCGGGGTGCTCGCAGGACCGAATGTGGGGGCGGCGCGGTGGCAATGCCGCGCTGTCAGCAGCTGATTTTAACGCGACTGGGCGTCCTTGTGTGAGGCTAAATCAGCGTGGCGGGCTTGGCATATGGCCTTTCAGGACCCAGCCACGGCGACATCCGAGCCCCACAGACGGGGCCAGTCGAGTGCCGCGCCCCGTTCGACGGCTGCCGCCGCGTGCAGGCACCGCATCTCGCGGTAGCGTGCACCGATCAACTGGACGCCGAGCGGCATGCCATCAAACACGCCGGTGGGCGCCACGGCTGCCGGCAGCCCCAGCAGGTTCAGGCCGGTGGTGAAACGGAGCTGGCGGTCGAGAAAGGCGCCAGCGCCGTCGCGGTAGTCGAGGTCGCCGCGCGGGCCGGGCGTGCGCGCGGTGCTGACCGGCGCCAGGATCACCGGGTAGTCCTGTAACACGCGGAGCCAGTCGCGGATCAGCGTCAGCCGCTCCGCCATCGCGTCGAGCACCCGCGTCGGATCGGGCGCCGGGTGCAGCGCGCGGTAGCCCGCCCAGACGGTGCGGAAATCGGCGCTCGCCGCAGCCTGCATCGCGTCGCCCGTGATCACCGTCAGCTCGTGCAGTACCAGGTCGCACCACACGGGCATGAGGCGGTCCATGCCGGGCAACCGGACCGGTTCAGGCCGATAGCCCGCAGCAGTGAGGCTGTCGACTGCGCGCGCAATGGCGTCCTGCACGACCGCATCGACCTCCATGTCCTCGGGAATCTCCGCCACGGCCACACGGCAAGGTTGGGCGTCGTCGGCCCAGTGCAGCTGGGCCGGTACGTGGTTGGGGTCGCGCCAATCGGCAGCGCACATCGCCTCCAGCGCGACCCGGCAGTCGCGCGTGGAGCGGGCGATCGGACCCTGGGCCGAGAACAACTGGGCCAGCGCGGGGCGTTCGGCGGTGAACGAGGGGCTGAAGGAGGGCACCCGCCCCTGTGTCGGTTTGATCGTCGCCACGCCGTTGCAGTGGGCCGGCCAACGCAGTGACCCGCCAATGTCGTTGCCGTGGTTGACGCACCCGATGCCGGCTGCTGTCGCAGCACCGGCGCCTCCGGACGAGCCGCCGCACGTCAGGTGCGCCCCCCAGGGGTTCTGCGTGGCGCCGTACAGCGGGTTGTCCGTGACCCAGCGCATCGAGAACTCCGGGGTGTTGGTCTGCCCGAGGATGACAGCGCCCGCCCGCTTGAGGTTGGCGACAACCGGCGAATCGCCCGGGGCGATGTTGTCCGCCATCGCCGGCAGGCCATTGCTGTTGGGCTGGCCGTCGAGGTCGACGTTGACCTTCACGGTCACCGGCACCCCGTGCAGCGGCCCGAGGTTTCGCCCCGCGGCGCGCACCGCGTCGGCCTCGGCAGCGGAGGCCATGGCGTCGTCCGCCAGCACGTTTACCACGGCGTTCAGCCGCGGGTTCACGGCCTCGAGGCGTTCGAGGTGCGAGGCGACGAGGTCGGTCGCGGTGGTGCGGCCCGTCGCCATTGCATCGAGGGCGTCCACGGCGTCGAGTTGCCAGAGGGGCTGGTCGGGCATGCGTCTCTCCAAGGGTACGGGTCACACGGCGTTCGCCCGTATGCTGCCCTGTCCGGATCGCGAAAGGTACCCACGGATGCCCACACCGGTTGAGTTCGGCACACAGCAGGATGCCGCACAAGTGGAACGCGCGTTGCTGGCCGCGCTGCGTGCCCGCCAGACGCAGGGCCACAACAGTGACCTGACCCTGGTCGTGCGCTCGCCAGCGAACCCGAGCACAGTACAGGCCGGGCTGACCGGGTCAACAGCCTACGGCTGGTTGCTGATCAAGACGCTCTGGGTGGATGCCACACAGCGAGGCCGGGGCATCGGTGGCGCCTTGATGGATGCCGCCGAATGTGAAGCCCGCGCGCGCGGCTGCCACGCGGCCTGGCTGGACACCTCCAACCCCGACGCGCGGCGCTTCTACGAACGGCGCGGCTACGCGGTCTTCGGTGAGCTGGCAAACGGGCCGGCGGCTCACCCGAGCGACCACGTCCGCTGGTTCCTCAGCAAGCCGCTGACCGACTGAGCCGCCCCGACGATCAGCCTGGGTGGCGCGGCGTGGATGAGAGCCCGGGCGTCCGGTGGGTCGGCTGTGGTATAAAGGAGGTGGTGTCGCGTCTGTGCGGCACACACGTCGTTGGGGTGCCCGAATCGGGCTGAGAGGCGCTGTACGCCAACCCATTGAACCTGATCCGGGCCATGCCGGCGTAGGGAACGAACGTTCGACTCTCGAACGCCCTGCAGTGCGTGCCCGAACCCACACGGGCGCAACCATGACAGCGATCGCCTTGACCATCGCCGGCTCCGACAGCGGCGGCGGCGCCGGTATCCAGGCCGACCTCAAAACCTTCTCCGCACTTGGCGTCTACGGCGCGAGCGTGCTCACCGCAGTGACGGCGCAAAACACGCGCGCGGTCACCGCCGTGCAGGACATCGAGCCCGGCGTGATCGCAGCACAGATCGACGCCGTGTGCAGCGACCTCGACGTCGGCGCCATCAAGATCGGCATGCTGTCGTCGGTGACGATCATCGACGTCGTTGCCGATGCGCTGGCCGACGTCCGCTGCCCCGTCGTGCTGGACCCGGTGATGGTCGCCAAGTCGGGCGATGCCTTGCTGGCGCGTGACGCGGTGGCACACCTGCGCACCCGTCTGCTGCCGCTCGCGCACGTGGTCACACCGAACCTGCCCGAGGCGGCGCAGCTGCTGGACGGCGAACCCGCGCACACGCCCGACGAGATGGCCGAGCAGGCCAATGCGCTGCGTGCGCTCGGTGCGGGCGCGGTGTTGATGAAGGGCGGGCACGCCGAGGGCGCTGTCTGCACCGACGTGCTTGTCGGCGGCGACGGCAGCGAGCGTTTCGAAGCCGAGCGCGTGCGTACGCGCAACACCCACGGCACCGGCTGCACGCTCTCTTCGGCCATCGCAGCGCACCTCGCGCGCGGCCACACGCTGCCGTCGGCGGTGGCTGCGTCTCACCGATACCTGCAGGCGGCGATACGCGCCGCCGACACGCTCGCGATTGGCAGCGGACACGGCCCGGTGCACCATTTCCACGCGCTGTGGTCGACGTGAACCTGACCATCCTCGGGGCCGGGGTTGCCGGATTGTGTCTGGCGGCCGAGTTGGGCGCGCGTGGCGTGTCGGCACGGGTGATCGACCCCGCGGGCGGGCCGGGTGAGCACGGCTGTTCCTGGTGGGCCGGCGGCATGCTGGCGCCGGGGTGCGAGGGTGAGAGTGCGCCGGAGGTGGTCGAGCGCCTCGGCGCCGAAGCGGCCGAGTGGTGGGCGGCGCGCGGTGTGAGCGTGACGCGCCGAGGCACCCTGGTCGTGGCGCCGGAACGCGACCACACCGAGTTGCGCCGCTACGCGCGACTGACACGCGGGCACCGGCTGCTCGACGCCGATGCCATCACCGCGCTCGAACCGCAACTCGGCGGGCGGTTTCAAACGGGCTTGTATTTTGAAGCCGAAGCACACCTCGACCCGCGGGCAGCGCTGGCGACACTCGCCCGTTCGGCGCGCATCGACACCGAGTCGCCGGCGATCCGGACCGAGCTCGCCGTCGATTGCCGGGGGCTCGCCGCACGCGACACGTTGGACGGGTTGCGCGGCGTGCGCGGCGAGATGCTCGTCCTGCGCTGTCCCGAAGTCGAGCTGAGCCGGCCGGTCAGACTGCTGCACCCGCGCATGCCGCTCTACATCGTGCCGCGCGGCGACGGGGTCTACATGCTCGGGGCCACGATGGTCGAGAGCGACGGGCGTGGCCACATCTCGGCCCGGGCGCTGCTCGAACTGCTCAGCGCGGCGTACACCGTCGACCCGGCCTTTGCTGAAGCGGAGGTCATCGAGACCGGCGTCGACGCGCGACCGGCGTTCGCAGACAACGTGCCGCGGGTGGTGCACCGGGGTGACACCGTCTACTGCAACGGGCTGTTTCGCCACGGTTACCTCATGGCGCCCGCGCTCGCGCGGCAGGCGGCCGACTACCTCTTGAGCGGAGAGCAAGGAGAACTGGTGCATGCGCATTGACGTCAATGGCGAAGCGCGCGAGGTTGCAGCCGGCCAGCTGGAATCGGTCCTCGCCGAACTCGGGTACACCGACGTGGCGGTCGCCACGGCCGTCAACGGCGACTTCGTCGCGGCCGGCGACCGCGCGACCTGCCAACTGCGCGACGGCGACCGGGTCGAAGTGCTGGCCCCCATGCAGGGAGGCTGAAATGCAGGTTTACGGTGAGACACTCCAATCGCGTCTGATGCTCGGCACCGCGCAGTACCCCTCGCCGGCGGTGCTGCAAGCCGCCTTCGAAGCGAGTGGCGCCGGGGTGGCGACGGTGTCGCTGCGGCGTGAGAGCGCGGGCGGCGACGGTCAGGCGTTCTGGTCGATGATCCGGGCGCTCGGTGTGCGCGTGCTGCCGAACACCGCCGGTTGCCACACCGCCCGCGAGGCGGTGACCACGGCGCGCATGGCGCGAGAGGTGTTCGGCACACCCTGGGTCAAGCTCGAGGTGATCGGGCATAACGACACGCTGCAGCCGGACGTTTTCGGCTTGGTCGAGGCCGCCACTGAGCTGTGCCGCGACGGTTTTCAGGTGTTCCCGTACTGCACCGAAGACCTGATCGTGGCCGAGCGGCTGCTGGCCGCCGGTTGTGAGGTGCTGATGCCCTGGGGGGCGCCGATCGGCTCGGGCCGTGGCCTGAACAACCGGCACGGGCTGCGCCGCATGCGCCACGAGTTCCCCGACACACCGCTGGTGGTCGACGCCGGACTCGGCGTGCCGTCGCACGCGGCGGCCGCGCTGGAGCTCGGCTACGACGCCGTGTTGCTGAACACCGCGGTGGCACGTGCCGGTGACCCGGTTGCCATGGCGCGCGCGTTTGCACTCGCGGTCGAGGCCGGGCGGTCGGCGTACGAAGCGACGCCGATCGACGCGTCGGATGTCGGCAGCGCGTCCACGCCGGTGATCGGCAAGGCCTTTCTGCCATGAGCCTCGACCGTTTCTACCCGATCTTCGACAGCAGCGCGTGGCTTGCGCGCATGCTGCCGCGCGGTGTGCGTTTCGTGCAGTTGCGCATCAAGGACACTGACGAGTCGCGCTTGCGGGACGAGATCGGTCGCGCGCAAGCGCTGGCCGACGCGCACGGTGCAACGCTGGTCGTCAACGACCACTGGGCGCTTGCGATCGAGCTGGGTTGCCGGTGGGTCCACCTCGGCCAGGAGGACCTCGACGACGCCGACGTGCCGGCACTCCGCGCGGCCGGTATCAAGCTCGGCCTGAGCACCCACGACGAAGCCGAGCTGGCGCGTGCGCTGGCCTTCGAGCCGGACTATGTCGCGCTCGGGCCGATCTACCCGACGATCCTCAAGAAGATGAAATGGACACAGCAGGGCCTGCCCCGGCTTGCCGCCTGGCGCGAGGCCGTTGGCCGCACGCCGCTGGTGGCGATCGGCGGATTCACCGTTGAACGTGTGGCGGGCGCCTTCGAGCACGGTGCAGACAGCGTCAGTGCCGTGACCGATATCACGCTCAACCCGGACCCCGAGGCCCGAGTCGATGCCTGGTTGCGGGCGACGCAGGAGCCCGGTGGATGACGGCCGAGACGGACAGCGTTGACCGCTACGCGCGCCAAACCGTGTTACCGGAAATCGGCGCGCGCGGGCAGGCGCAGCTCGCGTGCGCGCGCGTCCTGGTCGTCGGGGCGGGTGGGCTCGGCTCACCGGCCTTGCCGTACCTCGCCGGTGCTGGTGTGGGCCACATTCGGGTGGTCGACCCGGACACCGTTGCGCGCCACAACCTGCACCGTCAGACCCTGTACACCGAGGCGGACGAGGGCAAGCCCAAGGCCCAGGCCGCCGCACGTCGGCTGTGCGCGCTGAACTCGGCCATCGACGTCGCGGCCGAGGTCTCTGCCGCGAACGCCGTGACGGCGGCGCCGTGGGTGGACGCTGCCGACGTCGTGCTCGATTGCGCCGACAGCGTCGCGGTGACCTACACCTTGTCGGACCTCTGTGCACGGCGAGGCCGACCGCTCGTGAGCGCGTCGGTGGTCGGCGTGTCGGGCTACGTCGGGGCGTTTTGTGGCGGCGCGCCGTCGGTGCGCGCGGTGTTTCCGAACGTGCCCACGCAGCTCGCCAACTGCAACGACGCCGGTGTGCTCGGGCCGGTGGTTGGCGTGCTCGGGTGTCTGCAGGCGCACATGGCGATCGCGTTGATCGTCGACGCGCTGGACAGCCCCCTTGGCAGCCTGTGCCGTTTCGATGGCGCGACGCTGCGCACCAGTCAGCTGCGCTTTGACCACGCGCAGGAGCCAGCGACGGCCTTTGCCTTCATCGCCGCCGAACAGGTCGGTGCGGACGACCGTGTCATCGAGCTGCGCGACGCGCACGAGGCGCCTCGGCCCGCGCACGCGCGGGCGGACCGTCTGACCCCCGACGCACTCCATGGCCTCGGACCCGCCGCGCCCGGGCAGCGCACGGTCTTCTGCTGCCAATCCGGGGTGCGCGCCTGGCGCGCCGCCACCGACCACCACCTTCGACACGGCGGCGAGTGTGCCTTGCTCGCGGCCGCCTCTGAACACACCTGAACAGGACTCTCGCATGAAAGCCGCACTTGCCTTGTGTGCAACGCTCTTTGCCACCCACGTGGTCGCCAACGACAAGATGACCTTGTTGCTTGACTGGTTCGTCAACCCCGACCACGGCCCGGTCATCGTCGCCGACGAGCTCGGCTACTTCGCCGAGCAGGGACTGGACATCGAGATCGTCGCGCCCGCCGACCCGTCTGCGCCGCCGAAACTGGTGGCCGCCGGCCAGGCCGACCTCGCTATCAGCTACCAACCGCAGCTGCATTTGCAGATCCACGAGGGTTTGCCGCTCAAACGGGTTGGTACCTTGGTCGCGACACCGCTGAACTGCCTGTTGACCCTCGAAGAGGGGCCGATCCAGTCGATCGCCGACCTCAAGGGCAAGAAGATCGGCTTCTCCGTGGCCGGCGTTGAGGAAGCGGTGCTCAAGGCCGTGCTCGGCAAGCACGGCGTCGCGCTTGAGGATGTCGAGATGGTCAATGTGAACTTCTCGTTGTCACCGGCCCTGATGTCCGGACAGGTCGACGCCGTGATTGGCGCATACCGCAATTTCGAGCTCAACCAGATGGACATCGAGGGCGTTGCCGGGCGGTGCTACTACATCGAGGAGGAGGGTGTGCCGGCCTACGACGAACTGATCTACGTTGCCAACCCCGAGCGCATGGACACCGACGCGGTGTACCGCTTTCTGTTGGCGACCGAGAAAGCGACGCAGTACATCGTCAACAACCCCGAGGCGAGCTGGGAGATATTCGCTGGCACGGCCAAGGAGCTGCAGGACGAATTGAACGCGCGTGCGTGGGTCGACACGCTGCCGCGCTTTGCCTTGCGGCCCGCCGGCCTCGACAGCGGCCGCTACGCGCGCTTCGAGCAGTGGCTGGCGGATTCGGGGCTGATCGATGCGGTGAACCCGGTTGCCGACATCGCCATCGAGGTGCTGCCGTGACACCGGACCCGGACTACGGTCGCGCGTTTGCGGCCTGGCGCGGGGCGTCGGCGAGCTGGGCTGCGTACACGCGGCACGCCTTCGTCGACGGCCTCGCTGCCGGCACCTTGCCTCGAGACGCGTTTCTGCACTACTTGCGGCAAGACTACGTGTTCCTGCTGCATTTCTCGCGTGCCTGGGCGCTGGCGGTGGCAAAGTCCGACACGCTTGACGAGATGAAGACTGCCGCCGGCACGGTCAACGCGTTGGTGAACGAGGAAATGCAACTGCACGTGGGTATCTGCCGCGAGGCGGGCATCAGCGAAGCGGCGCTCGGCGAGACGGTGGAGCGCGCGGAGAACCTCGCTTACACGCGTTACGTGCTCGAAGCGGGGTACTCGGGCGACCTGCTGGACCTGCTCGCGGCGCTCGCACCGTGCGTGTTCGGCTACGGTGAGATCGGCCTGGACACGGCGGCACGCCGCGGTTCCGACACCTACCGTGACTGGATCGAGACCTACGCCGGCGAGGACTACCAGGGCCTGTGCGTTGCCGTGGGCGAGTTGATCGACGGTGCGCTCGCGCGGCGACTCGGCGCGGACTTCGACGCCGTACCGCGCTTTGCGCAGCTCGCTGCGCGGTTCGAGACCGCCACGCGACTCGAAGTGGGTTTCTGGGACATGGGATTGCAACCCTGACGCTGCCCCCTGCCATCCGGCTGAACGGGACGCTCGGCGACGGCGGCCGACACCGGGTGCCGTTTGCCGATGTCCGCTGCGACGCCGCCAGCTGGACGGCGTTGCTCGGTGCGTCGGGCATCGGCAAGAGCACCGTGCTGCGGCTGCTGGCCGGGCTGCCCGTGCACTGGCGTTTCGAGGGTGAACTCGCTGCCGACGACGGTGAACCGCTCGCCCACCGCGTGGCCCTGATGGCGCAACAGGACCTGCTGCTGCCGTGGCACGGCGTGGTGGAGAACGTGTCGCTCGGTGCGCGCCTGCGCGGCGAGGCGGTCGACCGCGACCGCGTGCTGGGCCTGATCGACCGGGTGGGGTTGCAGGCGCACGCCGGCAAGCGGCCACCGCAGCTCTCGGGCGGGCAGCGACAACGGGTTGCGCTCGCCCGCACGCTGATGGAAGACAAGCCCGTGGTGCTGCTCGACGAGCCCTTCTCGGCGCTCGACGCCCGCACCCGCTCGGAGATGCAAGACCTCGCAGCGGAGGTGTTGGTCGGGCGCACCGTGGTCATGGTCACGCACGATCCGGCGGAAGCAGCCCGGCTCGGCCACCGCGTGCTGTTGATGACCCCGGTGGCTGTGGAGGACATCGTGATGCCGTCGGCGCCGCCGCCGAGGCCGGTCGACGACGACGCGACGCTGCGGTTGCAGGGGCAGTTGCTTCGGCGTCTGCGCGAACCCGAGGCGGCGGTCTGATGCGGGCCGCGCTCGCGTCGGCGGTGTTGGCGTTGCTGTTGTGGCAGGCGGTGGTCACCGTCTTCGATCTGCCGCACTTCATCCTGCCGTGCCCGGCCAAGGTCGGAGCCGCGTTGTGGGACAACGGGGCCCTGCTGGCCTCACACGCCGGCACCACACTGATCGAGGTGTTGATCGGCCTCGTGCTGGGTGGGAGCCTCGGTGCGCTCACGGCGCTCTCGCTCGCGCACTCGCGGCGCGCGCGCGATCTGCTCAAGCCCCTGTTGGCGTTCACGCAAGCGCTGCCGGTCTTCGCGCTGGCACCCATCCTGACCCTGTGGCTCGGTTACGGTTTGTGGTCCAAGGTGGCGATGGCGGTGCTGATCATCTTCTTTCCGGTTATGTCGGCGTTCCTCGATGGCCTGCTGCGCACGCCGGCAGGGTGGTTGGACCTGGCCCAGACGATGGGCGCACGCGAGCGCGCGGTGCTGGTGCGCCTGCGGGTGCCGCACGCGCTCCCGGCGCTGGGTGCGGGCCTCAAGCTCGCGGCAGTCTATGCGCCCATCGGGGCGGTGATCGGCGAGTGGGTCGGCTCTTCGAGTGGGCTCGGCTACCTGATGTTGCTGGCCAGTGGCCGGGCCAAGGTCGATCTGATGTTTGCAGCCATGTTGGTGCTCGGTGTGATGTCGGTGACGCTCTACGCCGTGGTAGGCCGCGTGGTCAACCGGGCGGTGTCACGCTTCTCGGAGGGGACGCGCTGAGCACACGGCTCGTGTGCAGCGTCGGCGCGGTTCGGGGCGGTCCGAGGTGCTGCCTGGCATGAAGCGTAAATTGTAAATTATGTTAATTCATGTGCTGCCATCGGCATTCTCAAACACAGGGGCGGTTCCGTCGGGTGCGTCCTTTCGCACGCGAGCGTTCATGTTCTGTTCATGGTGGGGTGAGGCTCTGTTCAGCCAACCATCACGTTACCGATGACGAACCGTCAGTAACATTCGGACACAAACATCGTGACGGGCTTTGAACACAACCACGGCAATGGACGGCGGGTTTGTGCGAGAGAGCCGACTCGGATTGGGCTGTGATGATTCAGTGCGGGCGCGACAGCGTCGGGCAAACGATCACTGCAATTCGGTTCGGCGCCGCGCGATGACACCGCGTTGAACCCGGCGAGTGGACGGCGGGTACCCGCGTCACCTGCAGTGCTCTGCAGTTGGCCCTGGGCGGGCGTGGCGTCAAGGAGAAGGCGCCGCGCTTCGCCCAGTGTTTTCACGGCGTCGTGTTGCCCGCCTGAGGACACCGCATTACCGTAGGCACGCCCGTTTTCACCCGCCGTCAGCGCGCCGCCATGATGCTCTCCACCGCCAGCAGCTTCAAACGCCGCCTCGCGTTCACCGGCGCGGGGCTGTTCGCTGTCGTGTTGGTGTCGGCGGCGTTGATCTGGTTCGGCGCGCGCCAACACAGCTACTTCCTCGAGCGCAGCGCGCATGCGCAGGACGTGTACTCGAGCTACCGCGCGGTGTCGGACCACACCTACCGCAAACTCAGCTCGATGGCCGAGATCGTGTCCGAGGGCAACGTCGCGGACCTCGAGGCCCGCTTTCGCAACCAGCGGGCACTGCGTGCGGCGTTGGCCACCGTGCGCGACGGCATCAACGCCGACCGGGATCCTGTCGATGCGCTGCGTCAGGCGGCCGAGCTCGAGCACTTCAACCGCATCGAGGCTCTGGCCGAGGACATCATCGAGGGCAGCCAGGCGGTGCGTGACGCCATCGACGCGAACGACCGTCCCGCCGCCCGCATCGCACTGGATCGGTTGCGCAGCGACGCGCTCGAAGGCCGGTTCAACCGCCTGATCGACGAGGCCCTCGCGGACGAGTTGCGCGAGGTGCGCGAGACCGGCCGCATCGCGCGCGAGCTCACGTCCTTCCTGACCCGGGTGCTGCCCGGCGTGGTGGCCTTCAGCCTGTTGCTCGGGGCGCTCTTGATCTTTTCGACCTGGCGGGCGCTGACGTCGTCGTTGAACGTGTTCAAGCAGGCCGTCGAGAGCTACCGGGCGGGCGGCTTCGGCCACCGGATCCAGTCGGTTGCCGACACCGAGTTTGCCGAGCTCGCCGACGCGATGAATCACATGGCGGCCGAAATCGACACGCAGCGCGCGGGCGCGCAGGCCTCACAGGACCACCTCGAAGCCCAGATCAGCGCGCGCACGGCCGAGCTGGAACGCTCCAACACCAAACTCGCGTCCGTGAGCGAAATGCGTCGGCAGTTTCTCGCAGACATCAGCCATGAACTGCGCACCCCACTGACCATCATCCAGGGCGAGGCGGACGTGGCCTTGCGCGGCGAGACCAAAACCGCAGAGCAGTACCAGGACGCCCTGGAACGCGTGCGCGAGCAGACCGTGCACACCACGCGGCTCGTGCAGGATCTGCTGTTCATCGCGCGCACCGAAGACGGCAAGGCGCCGTTGCACTTGCGCTCGGCTGCGGTGGTGCCGCTGGTGTCGCAGGTCTGTGAGGATATGCGGCCGCTCGCGAACGAGCGTCTGATCACCCTGGTCGAACAGTACGCCGATACCGAGGTTGTCGCGGAACTCGACGCCGGCCGTTTCAAGCAGGTGGTGACCATCCTGATCGACAACGCGATCAAGTATTCCTACCGCGATGCGCAGGTCGAGGTGTCGGTCGCTCGCCGTGACAACCAGATTGAAGTGCAGGTGGTCGACGACGGCATTGGCCTGAGCTACCACCAATCCAACCAGGTGTTTTCGCGCTTCTATCGCGGTGTCGACGGCGTGAGCACGCCGGCGGGTACCGGACTTGGGCTACCTGTTGCCAAGGCGATTGTCGACGCACACGGTGGCAGCATCTACCTGCGCGGCGAGTCGGGCCGCGGCACCACGGCGACGGTGTTGTTGCCGGTCGAACCACAATTGAGGGCGTCGCCGTGAGGGTGTTGATCGTCGAAGACGAAGACCGCATTGCGGACTTTCTCCAACGGGCGCTGAAGTCCGAGGGCCACACCTGCGTACGCTGTGCAGACGGCAATGAAGCCTTCACGCTCGGCCGTATGGGTGAATTCGACGTGATCCTGCTGGACCTCATGCTGCCCGGCATGCCGGGCCTCGACGTCTGTCAGAACCTGCGTTTTCGCAAAGTGCAGACGCCGATCATCATGTTGACGGCGCTCGATGCGATCGAGGACGTGGTGCAGGGCCTCAACATGGGGGCCGACGACTACATGACCAAGCCGATCGACCTGGACGAGTTGCTGGCGCGCATGGCGGCGGTGGTGCGCCGGTGGGGGATCGAACCCGAAGCGCCCGGCACGCTCGACGTCGGTGGCGTGTCGCTCAACCGCGAGTCGATGTCGGTGTCGGTGGACGGCGTCCGGGTCGACCTGACCGCGAAAGAACTCGCCCTGCTCGAGTTGCTCATGAGCTTCCCACAGAAGCTCTTCTCCCGCGAGCGCATCCTCAACACCGTCTGGGGCATCAGCACCGACCCGCTGACCAACGTGGTGGACGTCTACATCGGGCGGCTGCGCAAGAAACTCGGCCGCGACGGCTCGCCATTCATCGAGACCGTGCGCGGCATGGGGTACCGCATCGACCCCGAGTTGCTCTGAACCGGGTGGCGTTCGACCGTGCCGACGTGACAATCGCGACGGGAAAGCGCCGCTGCGGGTGCATGAGCCACCGGCGCTGTGGTGTAATGCGCGGTTTGACCACGGGGAATATCAGCATGCGAATGCTCTGGTTGGTGATGGCGACGTGCCTGAGTTCGGCGGCCCTGGCGAGCGACGCCGTGTCCGGTCTCTGGCGCACCGAGCCCAACGACGAAGGCCTGTACCTCACGGTGCAGATCGGTGCCTGCGAAGACAACGCCGAGCGGGTTTGCGGTGTGATCATGGAGCGTGTCGACGCGGACGGGCAGGCGGGTGAAAGCGAGTTTTCCGGTCGCTACATCATCAAGAACATGCGCGCCGCCGGCGAGGGCCGCTGGAACAAGGGCACGATCTGGGCCCCGGACGACGACAAGACGTACAAATCCAAGATGGCCCTGGTCGACGGCGGCTTGAAGGTGTCGGGTTGCGTGTTCGTGATCTGCCGAGGACAGGTCTGGCAGCGGGTCGAGTAACGCGTTGGACGCAGGACTGGCCTGGGGATTTCTGGCAGCGTGCTTTTTCCTGTTGGTGTCGCCGGGCCCCGGCGTGCTGACCACCGCTGGCGTGGGGGCGGGCTTTGGCTGGACGCCGGGTGTGCGCTACGTGTCCGGGCTCTGTGTCGGCAGCAACGCCGTGATGCTGGCTGTCGCCAGTGGCCTCGCCGCGCTGGTGTTCGCCGTGCCGGGCTTGCGCCAGATCCTGTTGATTGCCTCGGTGGGGTACCTCGGCTACATGGCACTGCGCATCGCCCTGTCGGGCAGCCAGATAGCCTTCGTTGCCGCCAAGCGGGAGCCGGGCTTCGTCGATGGCGTGCTGCTTCAGACTATCAACCCCAAGGCCTACGTGGTCGGCACCACGCTGTTCAGCGGTTTCGCGATCTGGCCAGAGCGCTTCGTCGCCGAAGTCGCGATCAAACTGGTTCTGCTGAACCTCGTCTGGATACCCATCCACTTGCTGTGGCTCCACGCCGGCGTCACCTTGCACCGGCTCGCGCTGGCACCGCAAACGCAACGACTGATCAACTTCGCGATGGCCTCGGCCTTGGTGGCCGTGGTCGGCATCGCGCTTTTCACCACCTGAGAGGACCGACGCATGATTCACGTCATCGCCGTGATCACAGCCAAACCGGGCAAACGCGCCGACATTCTCGCGGCTTTCCACGCCAACATGCCCGCAGTGCACGCCGAGGAGGGGTGCATCGAATACCAACCGGTCATCGACGCCGATTTCGGTGGCTTTGCCGCGCCGCTCGGTGACGACACCTTCATGGTCATCGAGAAGTGGTCGAGTGCCGAGACGCTCAAGGCGCACGCGGCGTCCACGCACATGAAGCAGTACGCCGCTACGGTTGGCGACTGGATCGCTGATCGCGCTGTGCACGTGCTGGCCAACAGCGACAGTTGAGTGCCGCGCCACCCAACATGACCGCGTCGGGTGCTGCCACTGTGAACTCAGGCGTCGGTGGCGTCGCCGCCTGACCGGGTCGCGGCGAGCCGCTGTCGGTATTGCACCCGCGCGAGCGCCTGCATGTCTTCGACCGGGTCGCTTTCGTCGACGATTTCGCGGCCGAGCAGCGTTTCGATCGCGTCCTCCAGGGTGACGATACCGGCCGTCTGACCGTACTCGTCTTCCACCAGACTCAGGTGCTCGCGGTGCTTGATCAGCCGGTCGAGCAACTGCTGCACCGGCAACTTCTCGGCCACGCGCAGAATGGGCTGGGCCAGTTCGCTGACCGGCTGCGCCCCCAGCCCCTCGCGCTCGGCGATGAAGAGGTCGTTGCGCAGCACCTTGCCGATCACGCGGTCGACGCTGTCCTGGTAGACCGGAATGCGGGCGAACTGCCGGGTGGCCTCGTCGTCGAGTGCGGCGCTGACGGTGGTGCTCTGCTCGAGCATGTGCACCACCGAGCGGGGCGTCAACACCGCTTCAGTGGTGATGTCGCGCAGCCGCAGCAGGTTTTCCATGTAGGCGCTCTCGCTCGGCACGATCGCGCCACCTTGCTTGCCGAGCGCCGCCATCGCGAGAATCTCTTCCCGTGTCACGGCGTCCTTGGACTCCTTACCGAACAGCGTGGTCAGCAGTGTCGACACCCAGACCAACGGGTAGACAACCTTGATCAGCCAGCGGATGGTGTGCGCGGTTGGCACCGACAGCGCGCGCCAGAACAGCGCACCGAGGGTTTTGGGGATGATCTCGGAGAAGTAGAGGATCGCGAGCGTCAACAGCACCGCGATCAGCGTTTCCCACTCGGGCCCGAACACCTGCAAGGCCTGCGAGCCGACGCCGAAGGCCCCCATGGTGTGGGCAAAGGTGTTGAGGATCAGAATGGCGGCGAGCGACTGGTCGAGTCGCTCTCGCACCGACTCGAGCACCGCGCCCGCCGCCGGGCGCTCGGCCTTGAGCGTGGCGACGTAGCTCGGCGTGGTCGAGAGCAGCACCGCCTCCAGGATCGAGCAGAGGAAGGACACGCCGATGGCGATGGTGAGGTAGACGATGAGCAGGGTCATGTCGGCGTACCCGTTGGCTGTGCGACTGGGTCAGAGGCGGTGCGGGTCAGCGGCCCGCGTGGTGTGCGACTCGCCGCCCCGGCGGAGGGCGGCGGGGCGAGGCCCGATCAGGCGTTGACGTCGACCACCACTCGGCCACGCACATCGCCCTTGAGGATCGCGGCGCCGAGCGCCGGCAGGTCGGCGAGGGTGGCCACCTCGACCATGCTGTTGAGCTTGTCGAGCGGCAGATCGTCGACGACCCGCTGCCACGCACGCTGGCGAGCATCGAAGGGTTGCATGACCGAATCGATGCCGAGCAGGTTGACGCCGCGCAGCAGAAACGGGATGACCGTGGCGGGCAGTTGGGCGCCGCCGGCGAGGCCGACCGCGGCGGCCGACGCACCGTAGGCGAGCTGGCCAAGCACCCGCGCCAGCATGGCACCGCCGACGGCGTCGACACAGCCGCCCCAGGACTCGCTCTCGAGCGGGCGTTTGACCGTCTCGTTGATCTCTGCACGCGGGATCACACGGCTGGCGCCGAGGTTCGCGAGGTAGGCTTCCGCTTCCGGCCGACCGGACACGGCGGCGACTTCGTAGCCGAGTTGGGACAGCATCGCGACGGCGACCGAACCGACCCCGCCCGCGGCACCGGTGACGAGCACCGGCAGGCCGTCCGGTCGCATGCCGTTGCGCTCGAGCGCGTCCACGGCCAGCACGGCGGCGATGCCGGCCGTCCCGACCGCCATGGCGTCCTTGGCGGACAGACCCGCAGGCAGGGGTACCAACCAGTCGGCGTTCAACCGGGCGCGCTGAGCGTAGCCGCCCCAGTGCGTTTCACCGACACGCCACCCGGTCAGGACGACTTCGTCGCCGACCGCGTAACGCGGGTCGTCCGAGTGGCTGATGGTGCCGGCGAAATCGATGCCGGGCACGTGCGGATAGTTCCGAACCAGGCCACCGCCCCCCTTGCCCAGGCACAACCCGTCCTTGTAGTTCAGACCCGAGTAGGCGATGTCGACCGTGACATTGCCATCCGGCAGGCGGCTGTCGTCCAGCGTCTGCACGGCGGCGGCGGTGTTGCCCTCGTCGTCTTTTTCGACCAGGAGTGCGTTGAAGGCCATGGGGCGGGCTCGCGTGTTCGTGAGGCCGCCATGGTAAAGGAAATCGCCCGGGTGCGCCCGGCTGGACGGCCCGGTGGAGACCCCTGGAATTCGGCGTTTTCGCGACTGTCATCGCGGGTCGGCAGTCCGACCGCGCGCAGCGGCTTTCACGGCTGCGGCTTCGGCGTTACCCTGTGCGCCGGCTCCGGGATTACGCCCCGGCGCGCCAACCGAGAGGACCCCTGCCATGGGCGACGTGATTGTCTGTGCCCTGTACCGCTTCGTCCGTCTGGACGACTGCGCGGATCTGCGCCAACCGCTTCTGAAAACCCTCCAGCGCAACGGCCTGCGAGGCACGCTGCTGCTCGCCCGCGAGGGCCTCAACGGCACGGTCGCGGGGCCGCGCGAGGGCGTCGACGCGCTGTTGCGTGTGCTCGGTCGTGACCCGCGCTTTGCCGGTATCGATGTGAAGGAGTCGGTCACCGACCAGCAGCCGTTCATGCGCACCAAGGTGAAGCTCAAACGCGAAATCGTGACCATGGGGCAACCCGACATCGACCCGCAGCGCGACGCGGGCGCGTATGTCGAGCCGCGTGACTGGAACGCCCTGATCGCGTCACCGGACGTGCTGGTCGTGGACACGCGCAACGACTACGAGGTGGCCGTCGGCAGTTTCGACGGGGCGGTCAACCCGGAGACCGCCAACTTCCGTGATTTTCCGGCCTGGGCGGAGGCCAACCTCGACCCCGAGCGGCACACCAAGATCGCGATGTTCTGCACTGGCGGGATCCGCTGCGAGAAGTCGACTGCCTACCTCAAATCCAAGGGCTTCGACGAGGTCTACCACCTCAAGGGCGGCATCCTCAACTACCTCGCCGACGTGCCCGAAACCGAGAGCCGATGGCGGGGCGAGTGCTTTGTCTTTGACGAGCGGGTGACCGTTGACCACCAACTGAGGCCGGGCAGCTACACCCAGTGCAACGCCTGCCGCATGCCGCTCAGCGAGGCGGATCGGGCTTCGCCGGACCACGTGCAAGGCGTGAGTTGCCCGCACTGCCGCGCGTCCCGCAGCGAGGCGGACCGCGCCCGCTTTGCCGAGCGCGAGCGGCAACTGGCTCTGGCCCACGCGCGTGGCGAGGCGCACCTCGGTGACGCGGCGCGCGCCAGCATCGACGCGAACCGCGCGCACAAGCGCGCGCAACGGGAGGCCCGCGACTGATGGCCATGCTGCTGTTTCGCCTCAACGGCGTGCCGGAGGACGAGGCCGAGGCGGTGCGCGCGCTGCTGCGCACGCACCAGGTCGACACCCACGAAACCCATCGGGGCTTCTGGGGCATAGGGCTCGCAGCCATCTGGCTCACCCCCAACGACCGCGCCGAGTACCTGCGCGCACGCGAGCTGATCGACGCGTACCAGGCCGAGCACGCAGCACAGGCGCGCGCCGAGCGCGACGCCAACTGGCGTGGACACCTGCCCGAGCTTGTCGATCAGTTCCGCCGCAAACCGCTCAGCACCGTGAGTTTCTGCCTGTTCACCTTGGCCATCGTCTACTTTGCGGTGGTGCCGTTCTTTTCGCTCTGACCCGGCGCAGTCCGACACCTGCACACGCAGGTGGCGGATGACCCTACGCTGATCGCGCCCGCGTCGCGGCCGGCTTCGACAGCGCCAGCACGTTGCCGCAGACAATCATTGCGACGCCGAGGCCCGCAATCGGCGTCCAGCGGTAGCCTTCGAGCCAGGTGCTGATCAGGAGGGCGACGACCGGGAAGGCAACGCCGGCGTAGGCGCCCTTGTCAGCGCCGATGCGGTGGATCAGCGTCAGATAGCAGCCGAAAGCCGCAACCGAACCGAACACCGCGAGGTAAAACAGCGCGCCGAGGTAGGTCGGCGTCAGCTCGATGGCCGGCGGGTGGCCGCTGCCGATTGCGATCAGGCTCATGCAGACGGCGCCGGCAAACATGCCGACCATGTTGGTGCGCAGCACCGGCAGCCCGTTGCGTGTGTTGCGCACCGAGAGGATGTTGCCGAGCGACGCGAAGTAGGTCGCGAGCACGCCGATGCCGACGGCAAACACCAGCGAGCTGCCGGGTGCCATGTGGCGAAACTCCGGCCAGAACACCAACACCAGCCCGACGATACCGGTGAGGCTGGCCATCAGCGTGCGCCGGTCGACCGCCTGCCGGAAAAACACCGCCTGGTTGGCGATGTTCATCAGGGTGATCAGGGAGAAGATGATCGCCACCAAGCCGGTCGTCAGGTGGTTGGACGCGATGTAGAAGAGCCAGTAGTTGAGCGAAAACAGCATCGCCCCCTGGGCACACACGAACGCGAGGTCGCGCCCGGTCGGCAAGTCCTTGAACCGGCCTCGGGCCATCAGCCAGACCGCCATGGCGGCGGCGGCGATGAAGAAGCGCCAGGCCACCGACCAACTCTCGGGCACCGGCCCGAGTTGCAGTTTGATGACGTACCAGGTCGTGCCCCAGATCAGGACGGTGACGATGTAGAGCAGCAGGTTGGCCACGGTCAGGGCTCTGGGCAGGCGGACACGGAGTATGCGCCATTTGACCGGGTGCTGCGCACACCACGCGAGCACGGTGAACGGCGCGTCACACGGCAGGTCGATGCCGGTCGGCTCGGCTCGCACGCACAGGCGCGCGCGGGTGACTCAGCCCGCTGCGCCGTGTTCCGCGAGCAGCATGGCCGCGGCCTTTTCGCCGATCATGATCGCCGGCGCGTTGGTGTTGCCGGACACGATCTCGGGCATGATCGAGGCGTCTGCCACGCGCAGGCCGGCGATGCCGTTCACCCGCAGCTGCGGGTCGACCACCGCGTCGGTATCACTGCCCATCCGGCAGGTGCCGGTCGGGTGGTAGATGGTGTTGGCGATGTTGCGCGCCGCCTGCAGCAGCTCGTCGTCGCTCTGGTACTGGCTGCCGGGCAGGTCCTCGCGCTCGATTTCGCCGGCCATCGGCTCGGCTTGCATGATCGCGCGTGAGAACTTCAGCGACTCGACGGCAGTCTTGCGGTCGAACTCGGTGTCGAGGTAGTTGGGCACGATTGCGGGGTGGTCGCGGAAGTCGGCTGATTGCAGTTCAATGTGGCCCTTGCTCTCGGGGCGCAGTTGGCACACGGAAACCGTGATTGCCGAGTAGGGGTGCAGTCCCTCACCGGGCGAGTCGGCGCTGAGCGGCTGCAGGTGGTATTGGATGTCCGGGCGTTTGCCGGTGAGGCCGGTGCAACAGAAGCCGACCACCTGGCTGGCCGCAAGCGTCAACGGCCCGGTGCGCCTGAGCGCGTATTCGATGCCGGCACGCACTTGGCTGAACCACGATTTCAGATCGTCGTTGAGGGTGATCGGGCGGCGCGTCCGGTACACCATGCGCAGTTGCAGGTGGTCTTTCATGTTCTGCCCGACCTCGTTGCGCTCGCGCACCAGGTCGATACCGTGCTGCGCCAGTTCGGCCTCGGGGCCGATGCCGCTGAGCATCAGCAATTGCGGCGAGCCGATGGCGCCAGCCGAAAGCACCACCTCGCGGGTGGCGCGGGCGGTGGCGGGCCGGCCGTTGTGCAGGTATCGCACGCCGACGGCGCGGCCGTCCTCGATGAGGAGCTTCTGCGCTTCGCACCCGGTCTCGATCTTGAGCCCGGCACCACGCGGGATCCGGCGAAAGTAGCCTTGCGCTGCACTGCAGCGCCGTCCCTTGTGGGCGGTGAGTTGGAAGTAGCCGACGCCCTCTTGGGTGGCGCCGTTGATGTCGTCGTTGCGCGGTACGCCGATGTTGGCGGCCGCGTCGATGAAGGCGTCGCAGATGTCGCGCTTGAAGGTCACTTCGGAGACGTGGATGGGGCCGCCGGCGCCGTGGTAGTCGCTCTCGCCGAGGTAGTGGTCCTCGGCGCGCTTGAACAGCGGCAACACCTCGTCGTAGGACCAGCCTTCACAGCCGAGGTCGGCCCAATGGTCGTAGTCTTCACGCTGGCCCCGCACGTACAACAAGCCGTTGATCGAGCTCGAGCCACCGAGCACACGACCCCGTGGCCACTTCAGGCTGCGCCCGCCGATCCCCTGGTCGGGTTCGGTCTCGTAGCACCAGTCGGTGGCCTTATTGTGCATGGTCTTGAAGTAGCCTACCGGGATGTGAATCCAGGGATTCCAGTCGCGACCGCCGGCCTCGAGCAACAGGACCGAAAAGCGCCCGTTTTCGGCCAGGCGGGCTGCGACTGCGCAGCCTGCTGACCCCGCACCGACAACGATAAAGTCGTAACTTTGACCGGTTTCGCTCACGCTGAGCCCCAAAGTGGTAATATTTTTCTCATTATAACCACAGTGGGTCGTCCGTGTGACAGACATCCGGCAACGCGCTGCCAGCGCAGCGAGCGACGCGGACACCGCCAAGCGCGGGTCGTCCATTCAGCGGGTGCTGGAGGTGCTCGAGCGCGTGGGCTGCAGCGAAACACCGCTGACCGCGAGCGACGTGTCGCGTGCCCTCGGCATCCCCAAAGCCAGTGCACATCGGCTGTGCACGCAGCTGCAAACCGCCGGTTTCGTTCAGACCGTGCCCGGCGGCACGGCATTCGAGCCGGGCCTGCGCTTGCGGGAAATCGCGCGCAAGGTGCTGGTCGGTGGCCAGCACAACGCCGAGCGGCAGGCGGTGTTGTCGCGCCTGGCGGCGCGGGTTGGCGAGACCTGCAACCTCGCGGTGCCGGACGGCGTGCGCATGCTCTACCTCGACCGCGTCGAGGCAGACTGGCCGATCCGTGTGCAGTTCTCGATCGGCAGCAGCGTGCCCCTGCATTGCACGGCGAGCGGCAAGATGTACCTTGCGAGTCTGCCTGAGCTCGACCGTGCCCGGCTGCTCAGGCAACTCGCGTTCGACCGGCACGGGCCGAACACACTCGTGTCGATGGCCGACCTCGAGGGCGCACTGGCGCTGTCGGCCGAGCGTGGTTACTCGATCGACAACGAGGAGTTCATTGCAGGCATGGTCGCGATCTGCGTGCCGGTGCTGGACCGGGAGGGCCGTGCGTTGGCCACGCTGTCCATTCAGGCGCTGAAGCAGCGCTCGCCGTTGGATGCCCTCAGGGACCGCCTGGAAGAGTTGCGCATCGCCGCACGCGAGTTGGCCGTCATCCTGAGCACCGACGTGCCCTGAGCGCGCGACACGCCCTCAGAGCGCGTGTCGTGACAGCCCGGGGTCGTCATTGCCAGCCTGTTGCCGGTCTGGTTCGCGCGTCGGTGCGACCGCGCTGAACCAACCGACGAGGCGCGCGCCGGGCGTCGCCAAGACCACCCGGCACAGATTCGAGCGTCTCCTACCCGCCCGACATCACCCGTGGCAACCACAGCACGAGTTGCGGGAAGGCAAACAACAAGGCGAGGCCAATGAGCTGGATGCCCATGAACTGCATCATGCCAAGGTAGATGTCCTTGAGGTCCCAGTTCGGCACCACACCCTTGAGGAAGTAGGCCGAGAGCGCAACAGGTGGCGATAGCCAGGCGGTTTGGAGATTGACCGCGACAAGGATGCCGAACCACACCATGAGATCGTAGCGGGCCAGGCCGTGTATCTCGAGGACCTCGACAGTCGGCAACAGGATCGGCACGACGATGAGCACGATCGGCACCCACTCCAGCGGCCACCCGAGCAGGAAAATCAGCGCCATGACGATGATCAGGATCAGGTAGGGCGACATCTCGAGGCCGAGCAGCAGTTCGGTCATCATCTTGGGCGTGCCGAGTGCGCTGAACTGCGCGCCGAAGAAGTTCGACGCCGCCACCAGGAACATGATGAGAACGGTGATTTCCAGTGCCTTGATGAGGCTGTCGAAAAAGCTCGGCAGGGTGAACTTGCGGTAGGCGATCGACAGGAGTATCGCGCCGAAGGCACCCATGGCCGCGGCTTCTGCCGGGGTTGCAATACCGAGGAGAATCGAGCCGAGCGCGAAGGAGATGAGGATGGTCGGCGGCATGAGGCCGGCGAAGAACTCGTCCCACAGCGCAGAGAAGTGGAAGTCGGTTTCGGCGGCGGCCGAGTAGATCGGGCGGCCGAGGTGGGCCAGCAGCGCGGTGAAAGCCGCGAAGACCATTGACCACACCGGCACGCCGTCGCCCAGGTTCGCCGCGATCATCCCGACGTGGAAGAGCACCGCGAGCGGCACCATGATCCGCAGCACCTTGAGCTGACGGTACGCGGCAAAAGCGACGGCCAGGGCGACCGCAAAGACCACCAGGCCGCCGAACGGCATCAAGGCACCAAAGGCGCCGCCGAGCGCCAGACCGAACACCCGACAGAGTGTCAGCACACCGAGGCAGATCAGCGCAACTTCAGCGCCGTAGAAGGCCGAGGTCTTGGGTTGATCTTCCTCTGCGAGCACCGGGCCGAGGCTCGGGTTGAGCCAGCAGCGACCGAGTGTGTAGGCGAGGTAGAGCGTGGCGAGCAGGGCGCCCGGGATGAAAGCGGCACGGAAGAGGTCCAGCGTCGACACCTCGAGCACCGGGCCCATGACGATCAGCATGATCGACGGCGGGATCAGGATGCCAAGCGTGCCCCCGGCGGTAATCGTGCCCGCAGCGAGCTGCACGTTGTACCCCGAGCGGCTCATGGTGGCGCCCGCCATGATGCCGAGCAGGGTGACCGAGGCGCCGACGATGCCGGTGGCGGCGGCGAAGATCGTCGAGACGATCAGCACGGCGATGAAGAGCGCACCGCGCACCCGCGACATGATCATCTGGACTGACGCAAACAGCCGGTCCATCAGGCCTGCGGCTTCCATGATGATGCCCATCAGGACGAACAGCGGCACCGCCATGAGCTGGTCGTTCAGCATCGTGGAGTTGGTGTTCAGGGTCATCAGCAGCGTCGTCAGCTTGAAGTTCGAACCCCAGATGCCGAACACGAACGCGAGGAAGATCAGCGTGAAGGAAATCGGGAAGCCGACGAAGATCACGAACAGCATCGCGCCGAGCATGATCAGGCCGATGGTCGCCTTGTCCATGGTCGGGCGAGCGCGCATCAGGTCGGAGAACCACTCACCGCCCGGCACGAGGTTCGGCTGGAACACCGCCAGAATCAGCCAGAGCAGGGCAACCAGGTAGATCGGCAGGGCGCGGATGAACAGCCGCTCGCGTTCCTTGCCCATCTTGTGGAACGCGCGGAAGATCTCCGGGATGCCTTGCAATGCGAGCAGCAGGCCGCCGATCGGCATGGCGAGGCGCGCCGGCCACAACAGGGGCCCCCAGGCGCTGTCGACCTGCATGGTTTCGCCGCGCGAGTAGGCAACCCACCAGAATTCCGAGGCGATGACCGTGAAGAAGATCATCGACGGCATGAAGAACACCAGGTACAGCGTGGCGTCCACGGTGGCCTGCGTCTTGGACGACCAGTTGCGGTAGAGGAAGTCGGCGCGGATGTGTACACCGCGCATCAGGCCGTAGCCCGCCGCGGCCATGAAGATCACGCCGGCGAGCATGCGGCTGGTGTCGTACACCCACAGGGTGGGGCCGAGGCCGAGCGAGCGTGCGAGCTCTTCGAAGCCAGCGTTCTGCAGGATCACGAAGGCGTTGCGCGAGAGCACCTCGTACACCACGACGGCGATCAGAGGCACCATGAGCAGGGCGATCAGTTGCCCGGCTCGGTAATTCAGGACATCAATGGCAGCGGTGATGGGGCGTTGCCAGGACGTCATGTCCTCCGGCGTTTCGCCCGGGGCTTCGGCTCGGCGTTCGGCGATCAGTTCGTCGGCGATCTCGAGCTCTTCTGGATTGACCTCTTCTTCAGCCATACCCGCGTACTCCCGCTGTCTAGGTGCGTGTCAGAAAACGATGTGAGAAACGGGCGCAGAGGCCCAACTGGAAGGTGTGTTGCGGGGCCACGAG
>JBCCUP010000057.1 GCA_039196715.1 Pseudomonadota bacterium | reverse complement strand
GCCTTCGTCGCCCTCGTCGCCCTCGTCGCCCTCGTCGCCGTCGTCGCCCTCGTCGCCCTCGTCGCCCTCGTCGCCCTCGTCGCCCTCGTCGCCCTCGTCGCCCTCGTCGCCCTCGTCGCCCTCGTCGCCGGCGTCGCCGGCGTCGCCCTCATCGCCCTCATCGCCCTCATCGCCCTCATCGCCCTCGTCGCCCTCGTCGCCCTCGTCGCCCTCGTCGCCCTCGTCGCCCTCGTCGCCCTCGTCGCCGTCACCGCCCCCATCTTCCTCGTCGTGCAGATCGAGCAGCTCGCGCAGTTTCGTCAACTCGAACTCCGTCCGTTGCTCACCGCCGAAAGACCGCTCACTGTCCTCCGGCGCATCACCTTCCACCTCGTCCATGATGTCGATCAGAACGCGTCGGGCCTGCAACTCATCCCAGGTGTAGTCGGATTCGTCGCGAGCGTGCACCGTCGCCGGCATCCCACACAAGGCCACGGCGACCGGGATGGCGACGGCGCATCCGAATCGCTGATACAGCCTAAACACGGGCGCTCTCGCGCTGGGCGATACGCGCCTCGCGCTTGTCAACTCGGCGCGGCAAGTGGACGCAAAAGCACGCACCGCCAAGTTCCGAGTCTCCGATGTCGATGTCACCGTCGTGCAAAGCGATCACCCGCTTCACGATCGAGAGGCCCAACCCGTAGCCTGAACGCGTCGACCCACGACTGCCTTCGGCCTGGTAGAACACGTCGAACACACGCCCACGCTCTGCCGGTGGCACGCCCGCGCCGTTGTCCGCGACACACAGCGTCAGACCGAGCTCCGACACCGCGGTGGTGATGCGCACCACGCCCTTGCCGTACTTGCACGCATTGTCGATCAGGTTGGTCACGATGCGTTGAAACAGACGCTTGTCGAGGTGGAAAGCGGATTCGGCATTGAGCTCGGTGTCGATCTGCACACCGGCGTATTGTGTCCGCATTGCATCCACGGTGTCGCGCACCACCGAATCGACCACGGTGTCACCGAACACGGCCGCTTGCGCAGAGCCGAGCCTGTGGTGCTCGAGCAACTCGTCGATGTAGCCCTGCACGTCGTCGAGATCCGAACGCAGACCGACCAGAGCCGCGCCGCGTTCGGCCTCGCTGACCGGGTGCTCGATGTCCTCGAGGCGGAAGCGCATTCGCGCCAGGGGTGTGCGCAAATCGTGCGACACGGCACCGATGAAAGACCGCTCGCCGTCGACAACGCGCTTGATGTTGGTCGCCATGGTGTTGAACTGCTTGCCCACGCGGGCCACCGCATCGTCCCCCGAGTGCGCCACGCGGGCATCCAATGCCCCTTCACCAAAGCGTGCCATGGTGCTGCTCATGCGGTGCAGCTGGCGCTCGAGCTGCGCGACCAGCAGGTAGCACGCGACACCGACAACCCCGCCCGCCGTCGCGAGCAAGCCGACGACCAGCGAGACGGGAAACCGGTCGAAGCGCTCGATCGGACCGATGTGCAGCACCGATGCTCCGTCAATGGGCGCGAACACACCAAAGGAGTTCGGGTCCGCGGCGGAGGGAATCAGCGTGACCGCGCCGTTGTCGAGGCGCGACCGCTGCTGCGCATCGGCCTCGACCGCCTCCAGCGGCAGCACGGCGAGCGCAAAGGGCGACAGGGCTTGCAGCGATTCGACCGTGGCCGGTGCGCTACGCCGGCTCATCTCAGCGACGTACAAAATGGCCATGGCACGGAAATGCAGCTCTGACAGGGGTGATACCGAAAGCTCTACGCACTCGCGCGCGTCGACTGGCAGACACCACACCATGGCATCGGTTGTCACATCCAACCGATGAGGCTCACCGCGCCTCAACGGCCCACGAGCACCGTCGGCCAGGGACTCGACTGCGACGGTCTCAGCAGAGGCATCGAGCAGGTCAGAGACGATGCGAAGATAGCGCTCGCGTGTCGCCGGCGACTGTGCTTGTATTTTTGAGGCCACCAGGGAAACGACGCCCGACAGCGACCGTGACTCGTGCTGCGGGTACCGAGTGTTGTAGGACCACAGGTACACGGCATAGCTGAGCAGCGATGCAATCAGCAAGGACAACACGATGCCAGTGTAGATGCGAGAAAACACGGGACCAACGGACGCTTTGGAGGCTGCACTATAGCATCGGGCATCGGGCTGAAATGTCGAGTGCCGAACGCCGTTTTCTACAAAACCCGAACAAAACCGCTACAGCCTGAGGTGGCCGGGCCTGGCGCGTCGGCCTGCGTCCTTGGCCTGCGCCTCGACGCGGTGGATCGTCCCGAACACTTTCCGAACAAAAGTCTGCTGCTGCAGCGCCCGGCCGGCCCGCAAACTGGGTGTTCACCCACAACACACCGAGTTTGCAGACATGTCCCACCCCGCACACCCCCGCTCGAACAACGACGCCGCCGAGGCCCACAGCGCGGTGTCATCGGCCATCATCGATCGTCGCGCCCTGACCGCCAAACGCGCGTTTGTCACACGCAACGTCGACCTCGAGGACAGCGCCCTGCTGGTCGACACCGGTGAGCCACGTGCCGGGGACATCATCCTCGCGCGGGTGACGCAACTCGGCCAGCACCGACGACTCGAGTCGCCCGACGGGCGCCGTGTTCGACTGTTCGTCGACGATGACATCGTGGTCGCCTACGGCAACCGCTACGCGACCGACCAGTTCGAGGCGGTGGTGCCGGACACGATGGCCCCGTGCCGACTGGTCGCCGCCGGAGGCATCGCCGCCACACTCGCCTCGCGCAGCACCGCGGTGCGCCTGCCGACGCAGATCGAACCGTTGGGCTTTCTGTGCCGGGCCGACCGCTCACGCCTCAACGTGATGGACTACGCGCCGCGCACCACGGTCGCGACGTCGGCCGAGCCGATCCGCACCTGCGTCGTGGTGGGCTCCGGCATGAACACCGGCAAAACCACAACGGTCGCCAACCTGGTCCGCGGCGCGCGCCTCAGTGGACAACGCGTCGCCGCGGTCAAAGTCACCGGCACCGGCGCGGGCGGCGACCTCTGGCACTACCTCGACGCCGGCGCCCACTGCGCGCTGGACTTTACCGACGCTGGCTACGCCAGCACGGCAGGCCTCGCGGTCGATCAGATCGTCGGCATCGCCGACACCCTGCTCAACCGCGCGCGGGCCCTCGCCGACATTGCCTTCATCGAAATCGCAGATGGGCTGTTCCAGCGCGAGACGCGTGCCGTGCTCGAGCAGAGTGACCTGCTGCGCCGAGCCAACCAGGTGGTGTTTGCGACCGGCGACCCGATGGCGGCCGAAGCCGGTGTGCGCCTGTTATCGCAACACGGCATCGAACCGGTCGCCATTTCGGGGGCAATCACCCAATCCAAGCTCGCCTGCCTCGAGGCCGAACGCGCAACCGGGGTGCCGACCCAACACAACGTCGACCTGGCTGCTGGCCGGCTGCAATCGCTCGACACCCAGAGTGCGTGGGCACGCTATGCGTGACATGCCACCGCTGCTCGCCGAGGGGCGTTCGGCGCTGCTGGCCAAGCTCGTCGCCATCGGCGTGTGCCACACGGCCGCCGTCGTGGCCACGGCGTTGTGCCTGCGGCACATCATCAACACGCTGGGCGATACGGGCGCCGGTGTGTCGGGCGCCGCTGCGTCGAGCACACTCGGCCCAGCGCTGATCCTGATCGGTTGCGCTGTCGCCGCCGGCGCCCTGCGCTGGGCCGAGCGGGTTGTCGCCGAGCGCCTCGGTCAGGGCTACGTGTCCACCCTGCGCCTCGCCGTGTTCGACCACCTGACGTCCGTCAGCCCGCGCGCCCTGTCCCGCAAGCGGCAGGGCACCCTGATCACCCGCTTCGTGACCGACCTCGGCACACTGAAGAACTGGATCAGCGCGGGCATCGCCCGCGCGTGCGTGGGCACGGTATCGACCGTCGGCTGTCTGGCGGCGCTGATCACACTCCAACCGTGGATTGGCTGGACCGTTGTGGCGATCGTGTGCACCGCCATCGGCTGCCTGCTGTTGAGCGGCACCCTGCTCGACACCCGCATTCGCGCGGCACGGCGCCAGCGCGGTCGGCTCGCCGGCAACGTCGCCGAGAAGTTGCACAGTATGGCCACGGTGCAGGCCTTTCACACCCATCGCCGCGAACGCGCGCGGCTTGCGAAGCAATCCAGAGCCCTGCTCCGCGCGATGGCCCACAACGCCTGGTGCAGCGGTGGCATTCGTGCCGGCGCCCAACTCGCCGGGGGCCTCTGCAGCGCTGCTACGGTGCTGATCGGCGCGTGGGCCGCGTCGCGCGGACAGGCCACGGCCGGCGATGTGGTGGCGGCACTCAGCATCGTGGCGATGCTCTCGACCCAGTTTTACCCGTTCGGACGGCTCTACCAGCTGTGGCGCGCCGCCCGGGTGGCGAGCGAGCGCACGCGCGCGCTGCTGAGACTGCCACGCCTGAAGAAACGACACGCACCCACCGCCGCACCCGACGCATGGCAGGGTGAGCTGCGCTTTGACACCGTGTCGGTGGCGGGGTCACTCACACCGTTCAGCGCGGCGGCCGCGCCGGGTCAACGCATTGCCATTCAGGGGCGAAATGGCAGCGGCAAATCGACCCTGCTGCAGTTGGCCAACCGGCTGATCGACCCGGACGCCGGCCAGATCACACTGGACGGTGCGCCGATTGCAAGCCTGCCACTCGCGACGCTGCGTCGCCGTGTCGCCCTGGTGTCGACTGCGCTGCCTTTGCTGCGGGGCACTGTCCGCTCGAACCTGAGCTACGGCCTGCCACGCTGCAAGACATCGGCGCTGAAACGCGTTGCGCGCCGCTGTGGCATGGACATCACGTCGCCGGATTCACCGTTTTTTCTCGACCGCCTCGTCGCGGAGAACGGCCACAACCTGAGCCAGGGCGAACGCATGCGGTTGCTGCTCGCCCGCGCGTTGATCCGACAGCCGACCGTGCTGCTGCTCGACGAAGCAGACGCCGCACTGGACGCGGCGGGACTGCGCGCGTTAAAGCGTGTGATCGCGCGTTACCCGGGTACCGTGCTGTTCGTGACCCACCGGCGCACCCTGGCGGCCACCGCCGACGTCTGCTGGCAACTCGACCGGGACGCCTCGGCCGAGCCGGTGCCGGATCCGGTCGCCGTGCCGCCCATCCGTCTGGTCACGTGATGCGCTCACGCGCGGCAACGCAGCAGATCCAACCGCGCAAATGTGCGACCCTGAACCACCCTCTGCACACCCGGAGCACGCCACCCCGTGTCAGGCCACATCGTCGAACTGCACAGCTACCCCGTGAAGGGCCTCTCGGCCGTCTCGCACGAGCGCGTCGACCTCCGCGCAGGACAGGGCTTTCCGGGCGACCGCGAATTCGGCCTCGCCAAGGCGAGCAGCGGCTTCGATCCGGCCAACCCGACGCCGTTGCCCAAAAGCAACTTCCTCGCACTCTACGGCTACGAGGCCCTGGCGAGCCTCGAGACCCGCTTCGACCCCGAGACACGGGTGCTGGTGGTCCGCGGCCAGGAGACAGGCGAGCAGCGTTTCGCGCTCGCTGACGAGGCCGAACAGGCGCGGGCCAGCGCCTTCTTCGCTGAGCTGCTGGCCCTCTCGGATGCCGACCGCCCACAGTTCGCCACCGCCCACCCGCACCGCTTCACCGACGTGTCGGTGACTTCCGAGCAGATGATGCACGCCATCTCACTGGTCAACCTCGCGTCGGTGGCGGCGCTGGCCGAACGTGTCGGCACGCCGATCGACGTCGCCCGCTTTCGCGCCAACATCGTCGTCGACGGGTGGCCGCCCTTCGCCGAGCTCGAGCACGTCGGCCAGCGCATCACCCTCGGTGACACCACCTTCACCGTGCTGCAACGCACCCGCCGTTGCCCGGCAACGCAGGTCAACCCGGCCACCGCCGAGCGCGACCTCAACGTGCCCGCGTTGATCAAGGCCCACTTCGGCCACGTCGACATGGGCGTGTACATCGAAGCCAGCGCCAGCGGCACGCTGCACTGCGACGACCCCGCTGTGCTCGGCTGACACCGCGCGTCGGCGGGTGTCAGAAAATGACACCCTTGCGCAGAATGAAGCAGCTGAAAGGGCGCATCTCGGTGCACTGCACGACCGCGAAGGCGCGGGCAGCCTTGCCGTAGAAATCCTGTCGCTCGATGCTCGCGAGCACGCCACCCTCAGGCAGGCGCGGTGTCATGACGTTCCAGGCCGCCTCGTGCACAGCGCTCATCTCGTCAGGGGCCTTGTCGATCTCCATGCGCAGCGCGGCGTAGTCGTGGAAGCCGTCGAGCGGCATGAGACCGGTGATCAGGCGCACGAGCTCGACGGCGTCGCAGCCCGGGCAGTGCAGGACCTCGGTCAGCCGGCAGGTTGCTGCTGTGGTGGTCGACGGGTAGTTCGCGTCGGCGACAACCAGCTCATCGCCGTGCCCCATCCGAGCCAGGCAATACAGCAACTCCGGTGTGACCCTCGGATCGATTCCGTGCAGCATGGCAGAGCCTCCGTGTCAGGAGCCGACAGGGTGACACAGGCCACCCTGAACGCGCAGTGTCAGTGCAGCCTCGCCGTCAAACAGCGTCACGCCACGAGCGGGTAGTCGGACTCCGCGACCAGCCAGTCCCGCACCCGCAGCGCGTCGGCGCTGAGCGGGGTCGAATCCGACCAGACCAGGTAGATGCCGTTGCCGGTGGTCCAGGCCCACTCGCGGCGCGCCACCAGCAGCTTGCGGTCGAGGACGTTGCGCACGATGTGCTCCCAGCCGAAGGCAAAGCCCTCGTCCGCGACCGCCGCCTGCAGCACGAGCGCGTAGTCGTTCAGCCTGAGGCCCGCAGCGACGTCGACGGTGCGGATGCCGTGGTGCGCGAACCACTGGGCCCAGGTCGGGCGCTCGCGAATCGGCTCCTCGAGGTGGATCAACCGCTCGTGCAACAAATTCGGAATGGACCGCAGGTTCTTCGCCGACGCCATGACCCTCGGGCTCGCGACCGGGAAGATCACCTCGTCAGCCAGGCGGTGTTGCGAGTAGCCGGGCCAGGGGCCCGCGCCGAGCCGGATGCCGAGGCTGATGTGTTCGGCGTCGAGATCGGGCTCGCGGTCGCTGCTCTGCATGCGCAAGTCGATGTGCGGGTGCGCCTCTCGCAGGCGGTGCAGTTTGGGCATCATCCAGTAGTAGGTGAAGGCCGAGGACGCGCTCAGGGTCACGTGGGTGTTGCGCCCGAGTTGCCGCACGGCGTCGACCGAGCGCTCGATGTCCGTCAGCGCGCGCGAGACATCGGCGTAGAGCCGCTCGCCCGCCGCCGTGAGCGTCACGGCGCGGTGGGCGCGTCGAAACAGCGTCACCCCCAGCGCCGCCTCGAGCTGCTTGATCGCCGCGCTCACCGACGGCTGCTGCATATGCAGTGCCTCTGCAGCCCGCGTAAACGAACCGGCGTGTGCAGCGGCTGAAAATACGATGAGATTGCGCGGTGAGCCGATCTTTCGCCAGAGATCTGCCATAGATTTTGGCTATCCAAACGATACGATTTTCGCACGATGACACGGCGACGGGCGGTTGTACACTCAGGCCAGACACGCCCCGGCACGACCCATGGCCCGACGCTCCCGCAAGCCGCGCGACCGCGCGGCAACCGCCCCTGCGGCACCGCCCTACATCGCGCGCAAGCTGCCTTTTTTCGACCCGCTGGACGACGCGCAACTGGTTGCGCTCGAGGCGCAGGTCGACTGGATGCTCGAGAACGTCGGCATCGCCTTTCGCGACGACCCGACCGCACTCGAGATCTGGCGCGCCGCCGGTGTCACCCCGGCGGGCGAACACGGCGACCTGATCACAGCCGACGCCCAGTGGATCCGCAGCCTGGTGGCCCAGGCGCCCGCGCAATTCACCCAGCACGCCCGCAACCCGGCGCGGTCGGTGGTGATCGGCGGCGAGAACATGGTCTTTGCGCCGATCTACGGCGCGCCCTTCGTGCGCGACCTCGAGCGGGGACGCCGCTACGCCACCTTCGATGACTTCGAGAAACTGGTCAAACTGACCTACCTGCACCCCAACCTGCACCACGGCTCCTTCGTGGTCTGCGAGCCCACCGACATCCCGGTATCGAAGCGCCACCTCGACATGGTGCATGCGCACATGACACTCAGCGACAAACCGCACCTCGGAGCGATCACGGAGAAAAGCCGCGCGCAGGACTCGGTCGACATGGCGGACATCCTGTTCGGCGCTGACGCCCTCGACCGGCAGGTCTGCATCATGGCCAACGTCAACACCAACTCCCCGCTGTTGGTCGACAAGGTCGTGACCGAGGCGATTCAAGTCTACTCGTCCCGTGGCCAGGCGATGGTGGTCACGCCCTTCATCCTGACCGGCGCCATGGGGCCGGTGAGCACCGCCGCCTCGGTTGCCCAGGCGGTCGCCGAATCGATGATGTGTTGCGCCTTTGCGCAGTTGGTGCGCCCAGGTGCGCCCTTCGTGATGGGCAACTTTCTCTCGTCGATGTCGCTGAAATCCGGCGCCCCGACCTTCGGCATGCCGGAGCCGGTGTTGTCAAACTACATGATCGGCCAGTTGGCCCGTCGCCTCGGCTTGCCGCTGCGCTGCGGCGGCTCGCTGACCGCGTCGAAGATCGAAGACGCACAAGCGGCCTACGAGAGCGCCGATTCGATGCACTCGACCATGCTCGCTGGCTCGAACTTCACCTTGCACGCCGCTGGCTGGCTCGAGGGCGGTCTCGCCACCGGCTTCGAGAAACTCGTGATGGACGCAGACCGACTCGGCAGTTACCAGAAGGTGCTTGGCGGCGCTGACCTCAGTGACGACGCTTTCGCCCGCGACGCCTACGAAGAAGTTGCCCCCGGCGGCCATTTCCTCGGCAGTGCGCACACGATGCGCAACTACCAGACCGCCTTCTACGAGCCCGCGCTCAGCGACAGCGAAAACGTCGAGAGCTGGGAGGAGAACGGCTCCGAGGACATGCGCGTGCGCGCCTTCAAGCGCTGGAACAGCATGCTCGAAGCCTACGAAGCGCCACCGCTCGACGCCGCCACGCGCGAGGCACTCGACGACTACGTGGCCCGCCGAAAGGCCGAATTGCCCGACGCCTGGTACTGACCGCCCTTCAACTACGCCAAGCCTGACACGAGAGCCCGACCATGCCCGACATCATCACCGACGACACCGCCGGCGACAGCACCCTGCCCAGCCACGCCAAAGTGGTGATCGTGGGCGGCGGCGTGGTCGGTTGCTCGATCCTGTTCCACCTTGCCAAGTTCGGGTGGAAAGACGCCGTGCTGCTCGAACGCGACGAGTTGACCTCGGGCTCCTCGTGGCACGCCGCCGGCCAGATCCACACGATCAGCTCGGACCCCAACATCAGCCGCCTTCAGAGTTACACCATCGACCTCTACCGGGAGATCGAAGAGACCTCGGGGCAGTCGGTGGGCCTGCACATCACCGGCGGTTTCTACGCCGCCTCGACCAAGGCCTGGTACGACTACCTCAAGCGCGAGCGTTCCAAAGCGCGCTACATGGGCCTGCACCAGGAGTTCATCAGCCCGAGCGAACTGGCCGAACGCCACCCGCTGGTCGACCCGAAGCACTACTACGCAGCGCTCTGGGACGACCAGGACGGCGACCTCGACCCCTCCGGCGCGACCTACGCGTTCGCCAAGTCCGCGCGCGTGCACGGTGCGAAGTACTTCACCCACACCCCCTGCACCGCCGTGTCACAACGGGCCGATGGCAGCTGGGATGTCGCCACGCCCAAAGGGTCTATCAACGCCGAACACATCGTCAACTGCGGCGGTCTCTGGGCACGCGAAGTCGGCCACCAGGCCGGTCTCAAGCTGCCCGTGCAGCCGATGGAACACCACTACCTGATCACCGAGGACATCCCGGCGATCGTCGAACGCATGAAGCAGGGCGAGTCCGGCCGCTTGCCCGCCGGTATCGACTACGAGGCGAACATCTACTTTCGCCAGGAGCGTCACGGCATGCTGCTCGGCACCTACGAGCCACGCTCCACCCCCTGGCAAGTCGCCGGCACGCCGGACGACTTCGGCCACGAGCTCCTGCAGCCCGACCTCGACCGCATCGCCGACCGCCTGGAGATGTCCTTCGAGCGGATTCCGACGATCGGCGAAGCGGGCATCAAGAACATCATCAACGGCCCGTTCACCTTCGGTCCGGACGGCAACCCGATGATCGGTCCGGTGCCGGGCCTGCGCAATTACTGGTGCGCTGTCGGCGTCATGGCGGGCTTCTGCCAGGGCGGCGGCGTCGGCCTCACGCTGGCGGAGTGGATGATCGACGGTGAGCCCTCGATTGACGTCTGGGCGATGGACGTCGCCCGCTTCGGCGACTGGGCCTCGCCCGACTGGGGCACGGTCAAGTCGAGCGAGAACTACGAGCGCCGCTTCGTGATGACCTTCCCGAACGAAACCCTGCCCAAGGGGCGCTTGCAGCAGACCACCGCGCTGCACGACCGCCTGGTCGCCAAGGGCGCGCGCATGGGGCAGGCCTTCGGACTCGAACACGCCCTGTGGTTCGCCGACGGGCCCGACGACGCCTGGGAGGACCCGACCTTCGAACGCAACCGCTCGCACGACTACGTCGCGCGCGAAGTCGCAGCAGTGCGAACCGGCGTGGGCGGCATCGAGATCGCGAACTTTGCCAAGCACGCGGTCCGGGGGCCCGGGGCACGCGCTTGGCTCGACCACACCCTCGCCGGTCACATTCCGAAACCCGGTCGCATCGCCCTCTCGCCGATGCTGACACCGCAGGGCCGCCTGTACGGCGACCTGACCGTGGCGTGCTACGGCGACGAGGACTTCATGCTGTTCGGCTCTGGCGCGATGCAGGACGCGCACAGCCGCTTCTGGGCGCAGACGCTGCCCGACGGCGTAGACCACGAAAACCAGACCGCCGACTGGCACGGCATCGCGCTCTCGGGCCCGCACTCACGCGCGCTGCTGCAACGCATCACCCGCGACGATGTCAGTGCCAACGCGCTGGCCTTCCGCGACACCCGCCGCACCCACGTGGGCGGGGTGCCGGTGGTGCTCAACCGCCTGAGCTTCTCGGGCGAGCTCGGCTTCGAGATCTACTGCCGACCGCCCTACCTGCTCAAACTCAGCGAGGCGATCGAAACCGCGGGCGCCGACCTTGGCTTCCGCTGGTACGGTAACCGCGCCCTGATGTCGCTGCGCCTGGAAAAAGCCTGGGGTGCCTGGGGGCTCGAGTTCCGGCCCGATTTCAACGCCATCGAAAGTGGCATGGACGTGTTCATCAACTGGAACAAGGACTTCGTCGGCAAAGCCGCGACCGAGCAAGCGCGGGCCGAGGGTGTGACGCGTCGGCTGGTGACATTGGTCATCGACACGCCGATCGACGTGACACTCGACGAAGCCGTGCTGGTCGGTGACACCGCAGTCGGGTACATCACCTCGGGCGGCTACGCGCACCACGTCGGCAAATCGATGGCCATGGCGTACGTCGCGAACCAACACGCCACAACCGACGCCGAGCTCCACGTCGAGATCCTCGGCGAGCGCTACCCTGCGACCGTGCAGGCCGCGCCGCTGTACGACCCGACCGGGGCGTTGATGCGGGGTTGAGCACCAGCGAATTGCCAGGCGCGCACCGCGCTCGCTCAGCGCGCTGCCGCCTCGATCAGCAACCGGGTGAGCGCTGCAGTACGCGGGTTGCGGTCGTCGCCGGCACGCCAGGCGACCGAGACGTCGAAGCGCGGGCCGTCCAGGGGCAGTGGCCGCGTCGCCATCGTTGACAGGCGGGGGCACGAGCGCACGAACCGTTCCGGCAGACTGGCGATCAGCGGGAGCGACTCGAGCAGGTAGGCACTCTGCAGGAAGTAGGGCGTGGTCACCGCCACCCGTCGCTGCAAGCCCTCTGCCGCCAACAGCCCGTCGACAAAGCCGACCGGTGACCCGTCGAGCGACACCAGCAGGTGGTCGTGCGCGACGTAGTCGTCAAGTGTCATCGGGTCCGGCAAGTCGCACAGCGCCGCGTTGAACACGCAGACATGCCGGTCCGAAAAGAGCGTACGCCTGCGGATGTAGGGCACCACGTCGGGGAAGAGGCCAATGGCCGCGTCGACCGAGCCGTCGGACAGCATCGCCATGGCATCGGACTTGTCGGCCCGGCGTATCGAGAGGTTTGCGGCGGGCATCGACGACGCCATGGCCACCATCAGCTCGGGGATAAACAACGCCGCAGCGTAGTCCGAGGCACCAATGAAAAAACGCGTGTCAGTCGTTGCCGGATCGAACTGTTGCGGCCCGAACAGGCTGTGCTCGATCTGACCCAGCGACGCCCGAATGGGCCCGATGATCTCCAGTGCGCGTGGCGTGGGTTGCAAGCCACCGGGGCCCCGCGTGAACAACGCGTCCTGAAACGTCAGCCGCAGCCGTGCCAATGCCTGGCTCACGGCCGGCTGACCCACCCCCAACGCTTTCGACGCGCCGGTGACGCTGTGGTGCCGATCGATCTGGTCCAGGACCTTCAACAGGTTCAGGTCGACCGAAGATAAATTAGTTTGACGCATTACACATTCTAATAATGCATTTCACTAATACTCAAGCCATCCCTATTCTGCGCTTCAACGGCTGGACATCTCGCTCGACCTGAACAGCTCACTGCGACGACCGGACTCACACTGACAGAGGGAACAGACCATGATCACACTGGAAGGCAAAACCGTTCTGGTGGTGGGCGGCGCGACCGGTATCGGCCGCGCGACCGCCGAACTTGCTGCAGCACTCGGCGCCCAGGTCGTGCTTTCGAGCCGCTCCGAAGCAAAGCTGAACGCCGCCGCGCGGACCATCGGCCCAGCCGCCACGGTCGCCCCGGTCGACATGACGGACGAAGCAGCGGTTCAGGCCTGGGCCGCAGCCCTGCCGGTCATCGACTACCTCGTGATCTCGGCCTCGAGCGCAGCGCACGGACCGTTTGCCACAGCCGAGACCGAACCGCTTCGACGCATGTTCGACGCCAAGTTCTTCGGCCCCTACGTCACCGCGCGCGAAGTGCTGCCGAACATCAGGCCAGGCGGTGCGATCGTGTTGTTTTCCGGCGTGCTCAGTCGCCACCCGGGCGAGAACTGCGCGGGCCTCGGCGCAGTCAACGGCGCCGTTGAAGCGCTGACACGGGCCATGGCGCTGGAGCTCGGCCCCAAGGTGCGGGTGAACTGCCTGTCACCGGGCATGGTGCGTTCTGAGGCCTATGAAAGCGTGCCCGAGGCGGCGCGAGAAGCGATGTACCTGAGCACGGGCGAGAGCCTGCCGGTTGGCCGCGTCGGTGTCCCGCGCGATATCGCCGAGGCGGTCCTGGCGACGCTCACGAACGGCTATCTGACCGGTCAGGTCATCGACGTGGACGGGGGCCACGCCATCCGCCAATACGCCAGCCGGTGACCCGGTGCGGCACCGATGAGCGGTGCCGCCACCATCACGCCAAGGCCATCAAGGCTGCAGCGAGCTCATTCGGCATGTCGACCATGACATCGTGGCTTGTCGGCAAGGTCACGAGTTCCCAGCCGGGCTGGTCTTTCACCTCGGCGGCAAAATGCCGAAAGGGGCTCGGGTTCCAATTGTCCGCCAGGATGTAGACCTTCCGACCGATTGCATCCCCCGCGCCGGACAACAGCACGGGCATCTCAAACGTCGCGAGCGCCTGCGGCACGCAGCGCCGCTCCACCCAAGCGCGGTTGGCTTCGCTGATCCCGAAGACCTCGGCCGGGATCGGCTGCATCAGGCCGCTGCCCCCCTCCTGGGCTGCACCCCGGAAGCCGTCGCGAAACTGCGCGGCCACCTCGGGCGGCAGGGCCTGATCGAGCAGGTCGATCAGTGACTCGCCGTGTTTGGGCACGAATGCGTCGAGGTAGACCAGCGCGCGGATGCGATCCGGCATGCGGTCAGCGAGTTGGGTAATCACCATGCCGCCATAGGAATGGCCGCAGAGGATCACGTCATCGAGCTCTTCGGACTCGATACACCCCATCACGTCGCGCACGTGGGTCTCGAGCGTGATCGCCTCGGAGGCAAGGTGTGCCTTTTCACCGAGGCCGGTGTGCGTCGGCGTGTGCACCGTGTGACCGGCTGCGCGCAACGCCGCTGCGGTGTCGCGGTAGCACCAACCACCGTGCCACGCGCCGTGTACCAACACGAAATTCGCCATCGTCTGTCTCCGCCGGGCGTTGTCCGTACAGCGTACCACTGCAGGCCTGTCGCACGGCATTTGCCGCTGGGTTTCCCGCCTTGACACGCTGCGCCACGGACTGCCATTCTTTATATCAAAACACCTGTGCCATATACCGGAACAACAAAGGAGCGGCAGATGATTACCAAGCTTGTAAAATTGTCGGCGGCAGCGGCCGTCGCGGTGGCAATGCCCTTCGCTGCGGTTGCAGCCGAAGCGGGACCAACCATCCAGAAAATACAGGACCGCGGCACCATGCTGTGCTCGGGCCACAACGGCAGCTACTTCGGTTTCGTCGAAGTGAACGACAAGAACGAGTGGAAAGGGCTCGACATCGACATCTGCCGCGCGATGACCACCGCGATTCTCGGCTCACCCGACAAAGCCCAGATCGTCCCGCTCAGTTGGGCACAGCGGTTCCCGGCGCTGCAGTCGGGCGACGTGGACATCATCATCAAGGCCACCGGCTGGACGATGGGTCGAGACACCGAGCTCGGCTTGCAATTCAGCCTGCCGTATTTCTTCGGCGGCACACAGTTCATGGCACACGGCGACCTCGGCGTCACCCAGGCCAGTGAACTCGACGGCGGCACCATCTGCGTCGAGGCCGGCACCACCATTGAGCGCATCGCATCGAACTACCTCAAGACCCTCGGCGTCGAGCACACCATGGTCAACTATGAAAAAGCCGCCGAAATGCGCGCGGCCTACCTCGCCAACCGGTGTGACGCCTTCGCCGCCTGGGGCCCGTTCCTCGCCGTGTTGCGCGCCACCGAGCTCGAAGACCCGAACGCTCATGTGATCCTCAACGACCAGCTCTCCAACGAGCCGATCGCCGCAGCCATGCGCCAGGGCGACGACAACTTCGTCGACATGGCCAACTGGATGCTCGCTTCCTTGTTGATCGCCGAAGAGGAAGGTGTAACGTCTGCCAACGTTGACGAGATGGCAGCGAACCCGCCGAACCCGAAGGTTGCACGCCTGCTCGGCGCCTCTCCCGGCATGGGTGAGCGTCTCGGCCTGCGCGACACCTGGGCGCGCGAAATGATCGCCGCCATGGGCAACTTCGGCGAAATCTACGAGCGCAACCTCGGCGCGGAATCGCCGTACAAGCTCGAGCGCGGCCTCAACAACCTGTGGAGCCACGGCGGCGTCCTCTACGCACCGATCCTCGACTGAGGCAACACCCGCCTCCGCCGCCGCCCGTCCACCGGGCGGCGGCCCTCTTCACTTCCACCACGCCCTGACCCATGCGCACAGCCAGCCAACCAGACGGGGACGAAGGCAGCGGCAGCCAGCACGAAACGGTGCGCCCAAAAGTGGGCCGACCCTGGCGACTCTGGCTGTGGCAAGCGCTGATCGCCGCGTGCGTGTTGTGGCTGCTCGTCGGCATGGTGTTGAGCACGCAGCGCAACCTGGACACCCTCGGTATCACCAGTGGTTTCGGGTTTCTCGATCGCTCGACTGGCTGGGGGTACTCGTTTTCGCTGATACCCCGGTCAATCGACGACACCTACCGCCGCACCCTGACGATCGGTTTCCTGAACACGCTGTTTCTCGGCCTGCTCTGTATCGCCTTGTCGACCGTTGCAGGTTTCATCATCGGCAGCGTCCGCGACGCGCGCAACCTGGCACTGGCGTCGGTGGCAGCCTGCTACATCCAGTTGTTCCGGAACATCCCGCTTATCCTGCAAGCGGTGTTCTGGTACGCCGCGTTCATTCACCTGCCGGGACCGCGGCAAGCGATGTCGCTCTCGGACCTCGTCTTTCTGTCAAACCGCGGTCTGCTGCTGCCGATGCTGAACGTCCCGCTGTGGGCGGGGCTCGCGCTGCTGGTGGGCTCACTGGCCCTCGCAGCGGGTCTCGTCTGGCGGCGGGTTGCCGTGGTTCGCGCGCTGGTGTTGTGGCTCACCATCACGGTCATCGCGTGCGCTGTCGCAGCCCTGACCCTCGCCCCCGCAGACCAGGGCGCGTGGTCGATACCCGCGCTCAAGGGCTTGCGCTTTCGCGGCGGCCTCACGGTGTCGATGGAGCTTCTCGCGATGGTGGTCGCAATCACCTTGTACAGCTCGGCCTACATCGCCGAGGTGGTGCGCGGCGGCCTCGAGGAAGTACCGCGCGGGCAAATCGAGGCCGGCCAGTCACTGGGCCTGAGCAGCGCGCGCATCTGGTGGGAGGTCAAGCTGCCGCTCGCCTTGCGCAGCATCATCCCGCCGCTCGGCAACCAGTGGATCTTCGTCATGAAGGCCACCACGGTCGGCGTCGCCATCGGGTTCTCGGACCTCTTCATGATCGTCTCCACGTCCATCACGCAATCGGGCCAGACGTTGGAACTGATCGCCTTGCTGATGGCGGCATTCCTCTTGATCAACGTGGCGCTCGCGCGCGTGGTCGACTGGCTGAACGCGCGCATGCAGTTCAAGGGGCACTGAGGTGAACACCGCCACCGCCCCACGCCCCGGCCGCGCCGCACGCCTCGCCGAGACCCTGCGGCGTCGTGCCTTCGCGACACCCGCTGACGCCGCGCTGAGTGTGCTGGTGTTCGCAGGCCTGGGGTGGCTGGGATTCACGGCGCTCGACTGGGCGGTATTGCAAGCCGTGTGGTCGGCCGAGGACGTCGCCGCCTGCCGCGACGCCGCTGGCGCGTGCTGGTCGGTGATCGACGCGCGACACAGGCTGATCCTGTTTGGCCTCTACCCCTTTGATGAGCACTGGCGCTCCACCTTGGCCTGCCTGTGCATCATCGCGACGGTGATCCTGAGTTGCGTACCGGCACTCTGGCGCGGCACGCGACTCGCGGGCCTCTGGGTCGCGGGATTCGCCGCCTACTACCTGCTGATGGAGGGCAGTTGGCTCGGCTTGACGCAGGTGACGACCGACCAGTGGGGTGGCCTGTCGCTGACCTTGCTGCTGTTTTCCTCGGTCGTGTTGCTGGGCATGCCGATGGGACTCGGCCTCGCGTTGATGCGGCGCAGTCAGCTGCCCATCCTGCGCTTCCTGGCCGGGGCCGTGATCGATTTCATCCGGTCGTTGCCGCTGTTGACCACGCTTTTCACTGCCGCGGTGGTCATCCCGATCCTGCTGCCCGAGTGGTTGCAGGGCGACAAACTCTGGCGGGTGATCGTGGCCTTTGCGCTCTTCTTCGCCGCCTACCAGGCCGAAGTCTTTCGCGGCGGCTTCCAGGCGATCCCCGACGGTCAGGTCGAAGCCGGAAACGCACTCGGGCTCAGCCGCTGGGCCGTGTTGACGCAAATCGTGTTGCCGCAGGTGTTCCGCCACGCGCTGCCGGGCACCGTCAACATGGTGGTGGTGACCTTCAAGGAAACCGCAATCGTGATCATCATCGGTTTCTTTGAAGTGCTGGCCTCGGCCGTGGCGGCCTTCGGCACCGGCGAGTGGACGCCCTACTACCTCGAGGTCTACGCCTTCGTTGCGGCGATCTACTGGCTGTTCATCTTCTCACTCGGGCAGTACGGCGAGTACTTGCGTCGGCGCATGCGCATCAGCGCCCACTGAGCACGCCGGCAAGCTGTCCCGATCAGTCGAGCACGACGGCGCCGCTGGGTGTGTCGAACTCGAACGCCAGCGCGTGCGGCCCCTGTTCGAGCACCGCGAGGTGCGCAACACCGAGCGCGGCGAGGGTTTCCGTGAAGCCGTCGGGGTCGGGGTGCGTCAGCCGCACCGCCCTGAGGCGCACGCCCAGGTCCTGTTGCGCCACACTCGGGTGGGGGCCAGGCGACCATTCGATAAACGCCGGAATGAGGCCCTGCTCGGGCAGAGAACCGTCTGCCGGGACGGTCAGCCGCCAGGTGCGATCGCCGCGTTGGAAGTGCACCACCTCACCGAGCGGCACGGGACTCGCCGCGACCACGGCGTCGAGGTCGTCCGTGTTGACGACCCAACACAAGGCGCGCGGTCGAACGGCGATGCGCGCCTGCGTGGCCGGGTCGTCCAGGGTGAACCAGCGCACGCGACCCGGGTCCGGCGCGTCGGGGTCGATTGCGATGAGTTCGAAGAACACGCCGTCGGCGACCCGCATCACGGCGTTGTGCGTGCTCATGGCGTCGTGCTTGGAGCCGGTCGGCACCGTCACGCCGAGTGTGGGCGCCAGCGCAGTGAGGCCTTCGGCAAGACTGGCGGCGCCGATGGCGACATGGTCAATCTGGTTGTTCATGGAGCTGAGCTCCCTCCGAGGTGAGCAACGGCAAGGCGTCGCGAAGATCGTTGATCAGGGTGTCCGGGTTGTCGAGTCCGACATTGAAACGCAGCAGCGGCCCCGGTGCATGCCAGGGACGTGCTGTGCGCACCGGTTCGACCGGCAGCACGAGGCTCTCGTAACCACCCCAGCTCACGCCGATGCCGAAGTGGGTGAGCGCGTCGACAAAGCGCACAACGGCACCCGCCGTGCTCGCGTGAAACACGACACCGAACAGACCGGCGGCGCCAGAGAAGTCGCGTTGCCACGCGGCGTGCCCGGGGCAACTGTCAAACGCCGGGTGCAGCACCTGCGCAACAACGGGCTGCTCCGCCAGCCACTCCGCCACACAGCGGCCGTTGCGGTCGACCTCTCGCATGCGCAGAGCCAGGGTCCTGAGGCCGCGCAGGGCGAGCATCACTTCCTGTCCGCCAACCTTGTCACCGAGCGCGAACACGCACCGCCGTATGCGTTCGTGCAGGTTGCCGTCTGCTGAGGCGATAATGCCAAGCATGGCATCCGAGTGCCCGACGATGTGCTTTGAGCCGGAGTACAACAACACATCCACACCGTGTGTCAACGGCTGGCAGAACACCGGCGAGGCCCAGGTGCCGTCGAGGATGCTGGTAACCCCGTTCTTCGAAGCCAGTGCGGCGACAGCGGGGATGTCAGGCACTTCGAAGGTACCCGAGCCCGGCGCCTCGAACAGGATGGCAGCCGTGTTCGCCTTGAACCGCAGTGCGAGGTCCGCGAGGTTCTGGACATCGACGTATTCCACTTCGACCTGCATGCGCCGCAGCACCGAATCGGCGAAGGCACGGCTGTTACCGTAGACGTTGTCGGCGATCAACAGGTGCTGCCCCGGTTCCAGCAGGGCCAACAGGGCGGACGTGATAGCCGACACACCGGATGACGTCAACGTGACACCTGCCGCCTGCTCGAGCTCCACGAGCGCGCTTTCGAGCTTGAAACTCGCCGCGTTGCCGTAGCGGCCGTAGTACGCTGTCCCGGATTGCAGGCGCGCGGCACGCGCAGCTTCGAAGGCGCCCAGTGTGTCGAACACCCTGGTGGAGCCGAGCTCGATCGGCATGTTGACGTGCCGTCCCTCGATCGGGTCAGGGCGTCCGGCCGCAACCAACCGGTCTGCCAACGTGGGGTCCGAGTCCGCCACACGCACTCCAGGCTTCACAAAGCGAGGAACATGACACCCGTCGGATAATCGTGTCAATATCCGGAATATCTGTTTCTTATAGTGGAACAATTCCGATGCCTGACACCCTGACGGCCAACCACTGGGGCGCCGCGGTCGCCACGGCGCGCGGTGACACGGTCGCATCCGTCCGCGACCACGCCGCCGACCCGGCCGGCTCGGCGTTGAACCGCAACATTGCCAGCAGCCTGTCCGGTCGAGCGCGCATCCTGCGACCCGCCGTGCGCGCCAGTTGGCTCGCACACGGCCCGGGTGCCGCCACCGACCGACGCGGGCGCGAGCCCTTCGTCGAGGTGTCCTGGGACCGGCTGCTGGACCTGCTCGCAGCCGAATTGACCCGCGTGCGAGAGGACTACGGCAACGACGGCCTGTTCGCGGGCTCCTACGGCTGGGCGAGCGCCGGTCGCTTTCACCACGCACAGAGCCAGCTCAAACGCTTCCTCAACTGCATCGGCGGTTTTGTTGCCTCCCGGGGCAACTACAGCTACGAGACGGCCTTGCAGTTCATGCCCTACGTCGTCGGTGACTTCCGCCAGCACGTCAAGGAGACCACCCGCTGGACCGTGGTCGCCCAGCACAGCGATCTGGTGGTGTCCTTCGGTGGCTTGCCGATGCGCAACACCGAGATCAGCGACGGCGGTATGTCAAAACACCGCGCTCGCAGCACGCTACAGGCCTGCAAAAACGCAGGCGTGTCGTTCATCAATGTCAGCCCGCTTCGCGGCGACATCGACGCGGACATCGGCGCCGAATGGCTCGCGCCAAAGCCGGGTACGGACACCGCCTTGATGATGGGCATCGCGCACACGCTGCTGGTGGAAGAGCTGCACGACACGGCATTCCTGGCGCGCTATACCGTCGGCTGGGACAAGGTCGAGGCCTACCTGCGCGGCGCGCCGGACGGCGTCTCGAAAAGCGCAACCTGGGCGGCCGAGCAGTGCGGCATCCCGGCCCACCGGATCGCGCAGCTGGCCCGCGAGATGGCCTCGCAACGCACCATGATCACCACCGCGGCCGGTCTGCAACGCGCCGACCGCGGCGAACAACCGCTCTGGATGACGGTGACCCTGGCGGCCATGCTCGGGCAGATCGGCTTGCCGGGCGGCGGCTACACGATTGCCTACGCGGTCAACGGCAACATCGGCCAGATCAACCGGCCGTTTCGCGCCGGACACCTGCCCCAGGGCGACAACCCGGTCGCGAACTGGATCCCGGTCGCGATGATCAGCGAAATGCTGCTCAAGCCCGGCGCCGAATACCGGTTCAACGGCACGACGCGGCGCTTTCCGGACACCAAGCTCGTCTGGTGGGCCGGCGGCAACCCCTTTCATCACCACCAGGACCTGAACCGCTTGCGCGAGGCCTTTGCACGCCCCGAGACCATTGTCGTCAATGAGATCAATTGGACCGCCACGGCCCGCCACGCCGACATCGTCTTGCCCGTTGCCGCAGCGACCGAAAGGTGGGACTTTGCCGCCGGCCAATCGGACAACGCGCTGATTCCGATGCCGCGTGCCGTCGCCCCGCCCGGCGACGCCCGCGTCGAGTACGACATCTACACCGACCTCGCCGAGCGCTTCGGCGTGCACGACGCGTTCACCGAAGGGCGCAGCGAAACAGACTGGCTGCACAGGCTTTGGGACACCACCCGTGCGATGGCGTCCGACCACGACGTCGACCTGCCTGACTGGGACGATTTCATCGCCGGCGACCTGGTCAGCCTGCCGGACCCTGCGCCGGACCAGGTCTTTCTCGCGGGGTTTCGAGCCGACCCGGTCGCGCATGCCCTGCCGACGCCGAGCGGGCGCATCGAGCTCTACAGCGAGACCCTTGCGGGCTATGCGCTGGACGATTGCCCCGCGCAAGCGACCTGGTTTCCGCCCGCACAGGGGGACGCCGATGGCCCCCTCTCGCTTCTCTCGGGCCAGCCTGCGACACGTTTGCACAGCCAACACGACAACGGCGCGTGGAGTGTGCAACATAAAATACAAGGGCGGGAGCCCTTGCGCATACACCCGGCTGATGCCGCCGAGCGTGGCATCGCCGACGGCGACATCGTCGAACTGTTCAACGCACAAGGACGTTGCCTTGCAGGCGCGCAACTTGACGACGGCATTCGCCCCGGCTGCGTCTTTCTCTGGACCGGCGCCTGGTATGACCCGGACTTCGACGCGCCGCAAGACCGTGATCGACACGGCAACCCGAACGTCCTGACCCGCGATCTGCGCGCCTCGTCCCTGAGTCAGGGTCCTGCGGCGCACGGCGTGCGCGTCGACGTGCAGCGCTTCGAGGGCCCGGTGCCTGCCGTGCGGGCATTCGACCCACCCCCCCTGCAACCGCCGACGAACACACAGGCCAAAGGCAGCGCATGAGCGAGCCCACAACCACACCGGTTCGGGTTGACTCCACCCTGTCCAAGGGTTTGCGCGTACTCGAAGCCCTCGCGAAGAGCCCGTCCGGTCAGGGTGTGACAGCCCTGTCAAAAGAGCTCGATCTGACCAAGTCCAATACCTTCCGGTTGTTGCAGACTCTGTGTGCGCTCGGCTACGCCCGCAGCACGCCGGACAAACGCTACGTCGCCACCCTCAAGACCTGGCAAGTCGGTCGGCATTGTGTCGACAACCTGAACTTGCGTGAGATCGCGCGGCCCGAGATGCAACACCTGGCACGCGAGACCGGCGAGACCATCTACCTCGCGGTGCCCGAGGGCGCACGGGTGGTCTACATCGACAAGATCGACAGCGAAAAACCGATCCGCTCCTGGAACCCGGTCGGCGGCAGCGCTCCGATGCATTGTGTCGGAACCGGCAAGGCCATCCTCGCGCACGAGTACGCCCGGCGGCGCGACCTGATGCAGCACCACTTGAGTCAGCACACCGAACGCACCTTGACCACGCTGGCCGAGCTGGACGTCGACATGGCCGCCACCCTCGAGCGCGGCTACGCCTTCGACACCGGCGAATTTCGCGAGCGTATCCTGAGTTTCGGCGCGCCCGTACTGTTGGCCGACAACCAGGCCGCTGCTGCGCTGGGCGTGTCCTTGCCCGACATCAATCTGCCGGACGGCGATGCAGACCGCTACGGCGCGCTGGTCGCCGAGTGCGCCGCGTCGGTGTCAGCGAAACTGCGACGGGCCTGATTTGTTCCGAATTGTGGAACGCTTTTCCCACATATTGACACCCCTCAACGGCGGTGCAACCCTGTTGCGTGTGTCCCGCCACCCGGTTTGCAGACGATGACCGACCGCCCCATGTCCCTCTGGGACGCGTCCTCCGAAGAGCGTGATTTCAGCGCGCCATTCGCTGCAGACGGTCGCGTGGACGTGGCGATCGTCGGTGGCGGCTTCACCGGTCTCTCGGCAGCCCTGCATGCGCAGGAGGCTGGGCTGACAACCCGGGTGCTCGAGGCGAAGCACATCGGCTACGGCGGTTCGGGCCGCAACGTGGGCCTGGTCAACGCTGCCGCCTGGCTGGCGCCGCAGGACGTGCGTGCGCGACTCGGCGAGGCCTATGGAACGCGCTACGTCGAGCGCCTGGGCGAGGCACCGGCGTACGTGTTTTCGTTGATCGAACAACACCAGATGCGCTGCGAGGCGACGCAGAACGGCACAATCCACGCGGCCCATTCGGCTGCGGGTTTCGAGGACCTGCGCGCACGCAAGGCCGAGTGGGACCGCCTGGGTGCACCCGTCGATCTGCTCGACCGCGACGAGGTCGCCTCGCTGATCGGCTCGCACGCGTTCCACGGCGGCCTGGTCGACCGACGCGCCGGCACGATCAACCCGATGGGCTACTGCCGTGGCCTCGCCCGCGCCGCCCGCGCCGCAGGTGCGACCATCAACACCGGTGTGCGGGTCACCGGGCTCGAGCCAAGCGGCAGCGAGTGGAACGTGATCACCGATCAGGGCGCACTGACGGCGCGCTTCGTGGTGCTGGGAACCAACGCGTACACCGACGCGCTCTGGCCCGGACTCCAGCACAGTTTCACCCCGATTCACTACTTTCAGCTTGCGACCGAGCCCCTCGGCGAGCGCGGCGCCGCCATCCTGCCCCAGCGCCAGGGTCTGTGGGACACCGGCAAGATCATGTTCTCGCTGCGGCGCGACGCAGCCGATCGCATTCTGATCGGCAGCATGGGCACGGTTGTCGGGTCTCGCGACACCGGGCTCTCGCGGCGCTGGGCAACACGGCAACTCGCACGTCTTTTCCCGGACCTGGGCCCGGTCGACTTCGAAGAGGCCTGGCACGGTCGCATCGCCATGACCACCGACCACCTGCCACACATCCACGAACTCGCCCCCGGGCTGTTCACACCGATCGGGTACAATGGCCGGGGCATCACCACGGGCACCATCTTCGGCAAAGCGATGGCCGACGTGTTGACCGGCACCCCGCGAGACGCGTTGCCGCTGCCGTTCAGCGACCTCAAACGCGTCCCGACAGCAGCGGTGATGTCACGCTTCTATCAACTGGGTTTCACAGCCAACCAGGTGGTCAAGAGCCTGTAGGCCCGACCGCCGATTCCGCGAGAGCCGACGAGGACTTCAATCATGTCAGACGCACACCGTATTGCCCTGGTGACGGGCGGCGCACAGGGCATCGGGCTCGCCTGCGCGACGGCGCTCAAGGCCGACGGTTTCCGCGTGGTGCTGACCGACATCAACGCCGAGGCCGTCGCCGACGCCGCGGCCTCGCTTGGCGACGACACCCTGGCAATCGCCAGCGACATGGCCGATCCCGATCAGATCCAGGCGTTGTTCGACCGGGTCGAATCCGAGTGCGGACCGGTGTCCGCGTTGGTGAACAACGCCGGCATCGCGTTGCCGGGCGACTTTCTGAGCTACTCGCTTGAGGACTTTCAGAAGGTACTGGCGCTGAACCTCACCGGTTACTTTGTCACGACGCAACGCGCCGCCAACACCATGATCGCCAAGGGCATCGCCGGCGCGATCGTCAACATGTCCTCAATCAACGCGCAAGTGGCAATCCCCGCGATTCCCGCCTACTGCGCCTCCAAGGGCGGCGTGACACAGCTCACCAAGGTGGCGGCACTGGCCCTAGCCACGCACAACATCCGCGTCAACGCGGTGGGGCCCGGCTCGATCGACACGGAGATGATGGCCGGCGTCAACGCCAACCCCGACGCGATGGCGCGCGTGATGTCGCGAACGCCGCTCCAGCGGGTCGGCGAACCGCGCGAAATCGGGGACGTGGTTGCGTTCCTGGTCAGTGACAAGGCGAGCTACATCACCGGTGAAACCATCAACGTGGACGGCGGCCGACTCGGGCTCAACTACACCTGCTGAGGCCGCCGGCCCGCCCCACCCAGCGACAACAGGCCCATGATCACCTGCTCGATCCGCTACACCGTCGACCCGCTCAAGCTCGCCGAATTCGAGCACTACGCACGCCTCTGGATTCCGCTGGTCGAGAAATTCGGCGGCACTCACCACGGCTACTTCCTGCCGCACGAGGGCGCGAGCGACACCGCGCTCGCGTTGTTTTCGTTTCCGTCGCTCGCGGCCTACGAGACCTACCGCGAACAGGCCGCCGCCGACCCCGAGTGCCAGGCGGCGATGGCCTACTACGCGCAGACGCGGTGTTTCGAGCGCTACGACCGCAGCTTCATGCGGCCCGTGCTCGGCTGATCGGCCACCCCATAACACTCCCTCGGCAACGCGCATGAGCACCTCGCCCTCTTCCGCACAGAAACTCGTGGCCGAGGGCCTTGGCACCGCCGTGCTGCTCGCGACCGTGGTCGGCTCCGGCATCATGGCCGAGCGCCTCGCCGACGGGAGCGTGGCCCTCGCATTGCTCGGTAACACCCTGCCGACCGGCGCCATCCTTGTGGTATTGATCCTGGCCTTCGGGCCGATCTCGGGCGCGCACTTCAACCCGGCTGTCACGTTGGTGTTCCGCCTGCGCGGCGAGCTCGGCACCGCAGAGGGGCTTCGCTACGTCGTTGCGCAGGTGCTGGGCGGTGTTGTCGGGGTCATTGTGGCCAATCTGATGTTCGAGATGCCCGCGGTCAGCGTCTCGACCACCGGGCGTACCGGCAGCGGTCAGTGGCTCGGCGAGTTCGTCGCCACCGCCGGCCTGATCGGCACCATCCTGAGCTGCGTGCGCTACCGGCCCGACAGCGTCGCGCTGGCCGTGGGCCTGTACATCACGGCCGCCTACTGGTTCACGTCGTCGACGTCCTTTGCCAACCCCGCCGTGACCGTGGCCCGCACGCTCAGCGACTCGTTTGCGGGCATCGCACCGATCGACGCGCCCGCCTTCATCGCCCTGCAACTTATCGCCGCCGTACTGACACTGAAGCTCTTCACCTGGTTGCACGCCGACACCGCGTGAGCCCGCACTCGACGGCTACGGTGTCCGCTCGACAGGCGCAAGGCGGATGTGGCATTGCGTGTCTGCCACCGCAGGCAGAACACGGATGCGATCCAGCGTACTGTCGAGCCGCGTGAGCGTGTCGACCCGGAGATCGACAACCAGGTCAAAGGGCCCACTCAGGGTGTGGATGTCGGTGACGGCGTCGATGCGCAGCAACGCCGCACGGGTGTCGCGGTCATCGCTGGCGGTCAATTTGATCAGGGCAAAGGCGCTCACCTGCCGGTCGGCCGCCGCGGGTCCGAGCGCGACGGTGAAACGCTCGATCACACCGGCCGCGATCAACTTGTCGATGCGGTTCTGTACTGTCCCCCGCGACACCTTCAAGGCCTTGGCGAGTGCCGCAGCCGGCGCACGGGCATTCCGTGTCAGGCGCTGCAGCAACGCATGATCAAGGTCATCCATCGGGAAACACGGCTCTGGCGAATCGCCAGTAATCTACCGATTCGCTGCCCGTTTGGCCATTCAGCCTGACACCGCATTCACGCACACTGCCTCGGGGCATCCGCGACTGCGCGGTTGCCCCTGATACACACACGTCACCGGTAGTTGCACTGTGAACCACATCGCTGTCCTCGGATTGGGGCAAGTCGGCTTGCTCGCTGCTCGCCTGCTGCACCGCAGCGGCTTCACGGTACACGGCTACGATCTGACACCGCCCACCGCAGCCACACCGTTTCCGATCAACGCATTGGACACGGGCAATGCCGAGGCGTTGTCGAAGGCTCTGCACCGTGTCGACGCGGTACTCTCCTGCTTGCCGTACCACCTGAACACCGCCGTGGCGCACGCCGCACACGGTGCCGGCATCCACTACTTCGACCTGACCGAGGACGTGCACACCACCGACACGGTGGCTGCACTCGCCGCCGACGCGCGCGGCGTCATGGCGCCGCAATGCGGCCTCGCGCCCGGTTTGGTCGGCGTGGTGGCCGCCGACCAGATCCACGCCTTCGACCACTGCCGCTCGTGTCGGCTGCGCGTTGGCGCACTGCCGCAACACCCCACCGGACTGATGGGCTACGCGTTCAACTGGTCCCCGGTGGGGGTGGTCAACGAATACCTCAATGACTGCCACGTGATCGAAGACGGTGAACACAAGACCGTCTCCGCGATGGAGTGGCTGGAGACCGTGTACATCGACGGCACGCGGCTCGAGGCCTTCACCACGTCTGGCGGGCTCGGCACCCTGTGCGAGACCTACCTGGGTCGGGTGGACAACCTCGATTACAAGACCCTGCGCTACCCCGGACACGCAGAGCTGATGAATTTTTTCTTTCACGAACTCCTGATGCGTGACCGGCGGGAGGAGGCCGGCACCATCCTGGTCAACGCCAAACCGCCCACAGACAACGACGTGGTGTACATCCACGTGGCGACCGAAGGCACGCTTGGCGGCAGACTCAGCCGACGGGAGTTCGTTCGGGTCTACCGACCCTTGACCCTCGACGGCCTGCAGCACACCGCCATTGCGTGGACCACGTCGGCGTCGGCCACGGCCGTGATCGAACTCGTGCGAAACGGCGCACTGCCGCAAGCCGGATTCCTCCGCCAGGAACACATCCCGTTGCATGCCCTGCTGCAGACGCACGCGGGTCGGCTGTTCAGCTGAACAGCGCGCACCCATCAAAAAATGCCTTGAATATCCGCGCCTTGCAAAATACTATTTCTATCATTTACGCACCGGGATCGACGATGCCCAGGCCTAAGGGAAAAAGTGAACTGCTCACCTCCGTTGAGCTCGAGTACATGATGGTGCTCTGGCAGATCGGCGCAGGCACCGTTCGCGAAGTGCTGGACATCCTCAACCGCGGGGAGAAGCGCGCGTACACCTCGGTTGCTACCACCCTTCGGGTGCTGCACGACAAGGGCTACCTCTCGGCGGAAAAGCGCGAGCGCACTTTCGTGTACCAACCCACGCTGAGCAAGACCGACTACGAGGGCAAGTCGTTGCGCAGCCTCGCCAACGCACTCTTTGACGGCGCCCCCACGGCGCTGGTTGCCCGATTGGTCGAAGACGACGCGCTCAGTGACGAGACCATCAAAGAGATCAAAGCGATTATCGACACACGTTTCGGGGGGTGACGGCGATGAACGAGGTTCTGCAAACGATTGCCTTGGCAAACCTGGCGCTGCTGGCGGCTTTCGCCGCCGCCTGGGTGATCGAGTCCAGCCTGAAGCTCACCCCGCTTCGCACCGCGTACACCTTGCGCCTCTACCTCGCCATTGCCGCACTCGCCAGCACCGCGCTGCCGCTGGTGCTCTCGCCGATCAAGACGGCGCTGACAACGGCGATCGACCTCAACGTCACCGACATCGTGGTCTCGCAGTACCTCAAGGGCAACCTCAGCATCTCCGCGACCCACCTGACCGACGCGATCGACGCGAAGAACAGTTTCATCCAGGACCTCACCGGCGCCGGCACCACCGTTTCGGTGCTGTTGCTGAGCGCCTTTGCGGTCGGCGCAGTGCTGCGCGCGGCGTACATCGCGCTCAACTGGGTGCGGGTTCGCCGCATCATCACCACCGGCAGCCGCATCCGTCGCACCCGGCGCGTCGACGTGGTCCTGTCCAACCGCATCCAGGTGCCGTTCTCCACCCGCGGGCTCCACCGCTACAGCATCGTCGTCCCCGCGAGCGTCATGCAAGACCGTCAGGCGGCCGCCATGGTCTTGAGCCACGAGGCGCAACACATTCGCCAGGGCGATGTCGATTGGGAAATTCTGTTGTCACTGGTGTCACCGCTGTTCATCATCAACCCGGCGTTCTACTTTCTGGCCGCCCGCATTCGCCGCTTTCGGGAATACAGCTGCGACACCAATCTGCTCTCGCGCAGCCACATCAACGCCAAGGCCTACTGCCTGTTGCTGTTGCGCGTGGCGGCCAACGCCAGCCGGGCCCGCCGTGGCGACGCGCCCGGCGAGCTCGCCACCAGTGTGCCGTTCATCGGCCGCGAACTGCTCTGGCACCGGCCGACACAGCTCGACCTGCGTCGCCGGGTCATCGCGATCAGTGAACTCAGCGAGGCGCGCGGCGTGACGCACTCCCGGTTGCTGAACCTGGTGCCGGCCGCGTTGCTGACGGTGCTCATGGCGCTGGCGGTGGTCGTGCTCGCAAAGCCCTCGGACTGGAGCCACGACCGCATCATGCTCTCGACGGTGGTCAACCTCGAGCGGCTGGACCGCATCAACACCTTCGGGGTCGAGCCGCTGCGCTGAGTGCGGCGACGGGCGCTGTACCTTTCAGAGGGACGTCATTCGCCCCGTCTCGCCATGGCGAGGACGGCGCTCCCACGGTATCGCGCTCGCCGCAAGCCTCACGGGCGCCAGTCGTCCTCTGTGGGAGCCGCGTTGGGCGCCATTCGCCACGCGCCGTGCGCGGCGAATGGCGCTGTGCCTGTCAGAGAGACGTCATTCGCCCCGTCTCGCCATGGCGAGGACGGCGCTCCCACGGTATCGCGCTCGCCGCAGGCCTCACGGGCGCCAGTCGTCCTCTGTGGGAGCCGCGCCGTGCGCGGCGAATGATCTG